>NZ_JBEXHP010000031.1:0-57485 GCF_040607895.1 Micromonospora sp. NPDC005220 | reverse complement strand
GGTGGGGGGTGCGGCCCCCACCCGGCGCCGTCCGCGCGTCCGAGCCACAACAGGAGACGTGTCCATGAGAACCGCCTACGGGCTGCACATCGACGGCCTCGACGAGGTCACCGACCTGGGTATCAGCACGGGCCCACCCGCGGGCTGCCGGCCGGTGACCGTACGCCAGCGTCAGGCCGATCCGCCGCCGCCCGCGCCGTTGGACGCCGACCGGATGGTCCGGCTGCTCACCGACGGCCGTACGCTCGAACTGCGACGGGCCAACGGCAGCGCCACCTTCTACGGGCCGCCACTCGCCGCCGACGTGCTCGCGCACCCCTATCTCGCCCCGGTCGCCGTTGTGGTCAACCGCTGGGCGGGGCGGGAGACCTTCCACGCCGGAGCGTTCGTCCACAACGGACGCGCCTGGGTGGTGCTCGGTTCCCGTACCGCTGGCAAGAGCACCCTGCTCGCGGCGCTCGCCGACCGAGACGTGCCGGTGCTGGCCGACGACATCGTGGTCTGCGACGACGGTGACGTGCTCGCCGGCCCGCGCTGCGTCGACCTGCGCGAGCCCATCCCCGGCCTCGGGCTGCCCACCCGGGGCGTCCGCGACGACACCCGGCTGCGGGTCACCCTGCCCGCCATCGCGCCCCGACTGCCGCTCGGCGGCTGGATCTTCCTGAACTGGGGCGACGGCCCCGCACTGACCCCGGTCGGCCCGGCCGACCTGCTGACCCGCCTCGCCGCCCGGCGCTCCCTGCCGGAGTTGGCCTCCGATCCGGCCGCACTGCTCGCGCTGGCCGGCCAGCCCGGTTACGACCTGACCCGCCCTCGGGACTGGGCGGCCCTCGACGCCACCCACCGGCTCCTCGACACCACGCTCACCCACATCGGGGCGCTGACATGACCGCCACCGCCGGGCTCGCCCTGCGCTGCCTCGCCCTGGACGCCCTGGCCGTGGACACCAGCGACCTGCTGCGCCTCTACGGCAGCGACAGCATGCTGCTCAAGGGCGCCGGCCTGGCCCACCGGCTCGGCACCGACCGGCTCTACGGCGACGTGGACCTGCTCGTCGCGCCGGCCAGCATCGCGGCCGTACGGGATGTCCTCAACTGCGCCGGCTACCGGATGCAGTTGCCGGCCGAGCTGTACGACGCCGCGGCCAGCTGGCACGAGCAGCCCTGGTGGGCCCCCGGCCCGGTGCCGCTGACCGTGGACCTGCACAGAAGCTTTGCGGGCGTCGGCGACCACGACGCCCTGTGGCGTCTGCTGCGCGCCGGCGCGGAAGCCCTCGACCTGGCCGGCGGGAGCGTACTCATCCCCGATGACGCCGGCACCGCCCTGTTGGCCGCCCTGCACGCCGCCAGCCCGGCAGGCTTCGCCAAACCCGCCCGGGACCTCGAACGCGCGCTGGCCGTCCTGCCTCCGCAGGCATGGGAGGCGGCCGGTCGACTCGCCGTCGACTGCGACGCGATGCTGGCGTTCGCCGTCGGGCTCCGGCTGCTGCCGGCCGGCGAGGCGGTCGCGACCCGCCTCGGGCTGTCGTCCACGGCCGGACCGTCGTCGACGTGGCTCGCCGCCCGCCTGGCCAGCTCCACCTCGGTCGGCCTGGCGCGACTGACGGAGTTGTCCGGGCCGCGGGGCGCCCTGCGGTCGCTCGCCCGGGAGGTGCTGCCGCTGCCCGTACACATGCGGCAGATCGACACGGGCGCGCGTCGCGGCCGGCGGGGTCTGCTGTGGGCGTACGTCCGGCGGATCGCCCGGCATACCCGGCACCTGCCCTGGGCGCTGCGGGATCTGCGGACCGCACGGCGGCGGTCGTGCTGATCCCGCGCGTGGTGGCGGTGGCTCGGCTGATCCGCGGGTACGGGCCTCTCGGCGTGGCGCTTGTGGCGTGGGCGATGCTGGCCTGTCGGCTGGTGCGTCGCCAGCTCGCCCGAGGTGGGCTGGGCGCGGTACGCCTCGCCGCACCCCCACCCGGCGGCACCGACAGGCTGGTCCGACGGGCGCTGCGCCGTAGTGGCGGCAACTGCCTGGAGAGCGCGCTCGTGCGGCAACGCTGGTTCGCCGAGCAGGGGGTGCCGCGGACCGTTGTCATCGGGGTCAGCGCGCCGGCTGCCGGCTTCCACGCGCACGCCTGGCTCGACGGCGACCCGGACCCGCACCGCCACGAGCTGGCCGTGATCCTGCGCCACCCAGCCCCGCCGGCCTGGGTACGCTGACCAGGCCGGCCGGCCGACCGCCCCCGATGCGGGTGTCAGACATGCTCGATCAGGTCGATGGCCTCCAGCTCGGCGAGGAACGCAGCCACGTCGGCGGCGGCCCGCTCCAGCTCGACCGGGCCCCGCTCGGCCAGCACCTCGGCCAGCTCGGCTGCGGTGGCCCCCGCCATCAGATGCGGCCACAGCATCGCGGCCGACCGGTCCAGTGCCAGGTAGACGGACTGCCGGAGGTCGAGCAGCACCGTCTCGTCGCCGGCCGCTCGCCAGGCGACCCGGTCACCCCGGACGCGATAGACGGTCGTCGTGTCGGCGTTCATTTCGGCACCTCCAGAGTGGAACGTTCGCGGTTTCTCCAGCCGGCCAGCCACACCTGCTGCACCAGAGCGGCGGTGCGGGGGTTGACCGGCCAGCCCGACCACTCCCGCCGCAGCGCTTCGGGGTCGATCAACGTGTCGTCGACCCCGCCGCCGTCCCAGGAGCGCACCAGCTCCCGGGTGTGCGCCCGGAAGAACACCTCGTCGAAGACCGCCTTGCGGCGGGGTGCGATCACCAGCGGGGGCAGCTCGTCGTCGGCCACCGTCGCCAACAGCTCACGTCGTGACGGTGACCGCATCCGGCCGTGGTGCGCGGACAGTGCGGCGGCGAATCCGCCGTCCAGCAGCGGCGTCACCGCCAGCACGTCGTGGTCGGCGGCGATGGTGGCCAGGCTCGTTCGGCTCATCGTCAGGTCGCGGCGGCGCAGGTGCCAGGAGATCCGTCCGGCCAGCCGGTGCGGCTCGGCGCGCTGTTCGCGGCGGAACGCGCGCCGCGTCCGCCGGGCCACCTCCGGCCGCAGCCACGGGAACGGGTCCGGTTCCCGGTGTCGCAGGTGTGTCCGCAGCCGGCCCACCCGGGCCCGCAGCGATCCGGGTCGGCGTCGCCAGCCAGCGAGGATCTGATCCCCGCCGAGGCCGGTGAGTAGCGAGCCACCACGGGCGAGTTCCACGATCGGCAGGTGCAGATGTCGGTTCGGCGGGTGTAGCTGCCCGTACCGGGTCAGCAGCCGGCGGGCGACGGGCCCGACCAGGTCGAGGTCGCCCTCGGCGTAGAGGACCTGCCACTGCCGGGCCAGACCCAGCTCGGCGATCACCCGGTTCTGCCACGGCGATTCCTGCGCGCGGGGCGCGTCGATGAACCGCCAGGTGACCGGCACCGGGTCGGGCAGCCCGTGCCGCCGGGCCACCCGGGTGGCGATCGCCAGCACGAGCGAGGAGTCCACCCCGCCGGAGAAGCTGACCAGGCACGGTGGCCGGCTCAGCGCCGGAAGCACCGCCCGTTCCAGGGCGACCAGCGGTGCCGGCGCCGGGTCGGACGTCACGGCAGGTGGTGCGGGATCGGGATCCAGCCCCAGCACGATGCCGCACGCGACATCGCGCGCGGTGGCCTGAGACGGTGCGGGTTCAGTCACGGGTGAGCACCCCTCTGCGCCGGGCGATCCGCAGCGCGCGGTCGAACGACCAGGTGGACAACGGCAGCAGGACGGCGGCGGCACCGGCCAGCGTCCAGGCGGCCCCGCCCCATCCGCCGCCGGCGAGTGCGGCGCGCAGCCCGTCCAGCGCGATCCGGGTGGGCAGCACCGCGCAGACCGGATGCAGGACGTCGGGCAGCGCCGAGGTGGGGAAGTAGGTGCCGGACAAAAACGACAGGGCGACCACCAGCAGACGGGCCGCCGGGTCGCCGTGACCGACCGCCATCGTGAGCCCCATCAACGCCACACCGAACGGCAGCGTGCTGAGCGCGGCGAGGGCCAGCACGACCAGCACCGCGGGCCATCGGGCGGCACCGACGTGCAGGCCGAAGAACCCGGACAGCAGGCCCAGGTAGAGCGCGGCGCGCAGCAGCGCGAACACGAACGGGTACGCGGCGAGCCCCAGCGCGAGTGACCAGCCCGGCACCGGCTGTGCCACCCACAGTTCCAGCGTCCCGTCCCGCTGCTCGGTGGTCACACGCGTGACCACCTGCACGGTCGCGGCCTGGAGCACCAGCAGGAAGACGATGCCCACGGCGACGAAATCGAAGTAGCTGACCGAGCGGGCGAAGCCGGCGTCCGGGTGCGGT
Source organism: Micromonospora sp. NPDC005220 (assembly GCF_040607895.1). Taxonomy (NCBI): domain Bacteria; kingdom Bacillati; phylum Actinomycetota; class Actinomycetes; order Micromonosporales; family Micromonosporaceae; genus Micromonospora; species Micromonospora sp. NPDC005220. The sequence continues at coordinate 53,184 of NZ_JBEXHP010000031.1, read as the reverse complement.
GTCAGCACCCGGGAGACGAACAGGAAGACCAGCAGGTTCAGCAACCCGAACACCAGGTCCAGCAGGAACGACAGACGAAGCCCGCGACGTTCGCTGAGGTCGCGGGACAGCAGTGCCAGCACGCCGCGGGCGCCGGCCTGCCATCGCGGCGCTGCCCCGGCGTCCCCGGCCGCCACCCGCGCGTCGCGCGGGGCGACCGCCGCCTCGAAGCTCCTCACCGGTACCTCCCGAACACGGCGACGGGCGGCCTGCGACCCGCACACCCCACGGACACCGGACCGGCCGACCAGGTCGCAGCGTCGCGGACCCCGATCGGCCGGCCGAATGGGCCGGGCCAGGGTGAGTGGCTCGGACAGGCAGAGGTTAGGGCTCGTGAAGGGGGCGGCTGCGATTGCCGGAGGGTCGAGAACCCGACAGATTCGTCCCAGGAAATGCGTAACCACAAAGTCACAACCGGGTCGGTCACCGCCACACCCCATGAAATGCAGCGCCAAGGGCGTCAGGAGAACAGTTTCCATTGTTGCCTGGTAGAGAACGGTCCGACGACCCGTCGTTCGCGAAACGGCCAGCGTGTTCGCGAAGCGGACCGGGCCATCAACTCGGCGTGTCGCATGAGTAGAACGTTCAATCAGATCGGGTCGGATCGCCGGCCCGCTGGAGGTGACGGCCTATGCCGCGGACGGAAAACCCTGACGGGCACGAGCCTGCGACCCGAGACGTCGTCGAGACCGACGACCCAGAGCGAGCGCACCACATAATCACACTCAGATTCGGAGAACATCGGACCAGGATCTCCGGGCGACCCGCTCGCTTCCGCTACCGGCGAGTCACGCTCGGCATCGACGAGCTGGAGATCGGCGACACGCGCTACACGATGCGCAGCCGCACCGAGTCGTTGCCCTATCCCGATTTCGCCGCGGTGACCCTGACCCACGGCCGGTACGCGATCCGTGCCGACGATGAGGAACTGCGCCTCGCTCGGGGCACGACCGGCCGCTACCCGGAGGTGGGTGCCATCCACCTCGTCGACGACCTGGCGTCCATCGTGGTCCGGATGCCGATGCAGCGGATCGCGGCATGCGCCTCCGCGCGCACCGGCCTGCCGGCCGCGAATTTCCGGTTCACCGCGATGGCACCCGTCTCCCCGGCGATGGGCCAGCTCTGGCAGTCGACGACGGCGTTCGTCAGGCGTCAACTCGCCGTCAACGCTGTCGTCAACAGTCCACTGGCCAGGGCGGGCCTGGTGGACCTGATGGCGACCACCGCCGTCGCGGTGTTCCCGAACACCACCATGACGATCAACTACCTGCCCGGACAGTCAGGTGTGGGACGCGCCATCGTCCGTCGGGCCGCCGAGTTCATCGAGGCCAATGCCGCGGCGCCGCTGACCGTGGGTCGGATAGCCGAAGCGTGCGAGGTCAGCCAACGCGCGTTACAGGCCGCGTTCCAGCGGTACCACGGTCAGACCCCGATGGCGTTCCTGCGCACCGTCCGGTTACGCCTGGCGCACTGGGACCTGCAACACGCCAAGCCGGGGCAGACGGTGGCGGAGACGGCCCGCCGCTGGGGGTGGACCCATCCCGGGCGGTTTGCCCAGGCGTACCGCGAGACGTACGGCTGCCATCCCTGCGACACCCTGCGGGCTACGGGCGCATCGTCACCGGCGGAGCAGCGGCCGTAGGACCGCCCTCGTCGACTCGCATCCGGCCTGGCCGTGGGTCGTGTCCAGTGCGCGACGAACAGACCGGGCTCGCCGGACTCCGGATTTAGCCTGATTCGGTGATCTCGATGGCCGCTACGGGCGTGCGCGTCAGGCTGCTCGGGCCGGTGGAGGTGGTTGTCGCCGACGGTCCGCAGGCGGTCAACGGTGTACGCCGCAAGGCGGTGCTGGCGACGCTGGCGCTGCAGGCGGGCCGGGTCGTGAGCGCCGACCGGCTCATCGACGTGGTCTGGGGCGAGCGCCCACCGGCCACCGCGGCGAACACCCTGCAACGCCACGTCTCCTATCTGCGCGAGGTGCTCGGCGAGCCCGGATCGATCGTGGCGCGCCAGCCCGGTTATCTGCTCAACACCGGGCCGGAGTCCACGGATGTCCAGGCCGCGGAGCACCTCCTCGAACTGGCGCGGCGATCGACGGACCGGGCCGAGCAGGTGGCCCACCTGACGGCCGCGGTGGCGCTGTGGCGTGGCCCGCCGCTGGCCGACGTCAGCGGGTCGGCCTGGCTTGAGGAGCAGGCGGACCACCTGGCACGGCTGCGGCTGGAGGCCGAACGAGCGCTCGCCGAGGCCCGGTTGTCCGTCGGCGAGCACACTCGACTCATCCCCGGGTTGGAACGGCTGGTCCGGCAGCACCCCTTCGACGAGCACCTGCACGCGCAACTGATGCTCGCCCTGTACCGCGACGGCCGACAGGGCGACGCGGTCGCCACGTACCGGCGGCTGCGCGACGCCCTGCGGGAGAACCTCGGCATCGACCCGAGCCCACGGCTGCGGGATCTGGAGAGCGCGATCCTGCGTCAGGACACCGCTATCGCCGCACCCGCTCCGGCCACCGCGGTACGGGTGGTGGCGGCACAGCTGCCGCCACCCGTACCGACGTTCACCGGGCGCGACGCGGAACTCGCCGCCCTGGACGCGCTCATCGACCGGGGCGGCGCGGTGGTGGTGTCCGGTACCGCCGGCGTGGGCAAGACCGCGCTGGCCGTGCACTGGGCGCATCGTGCTGCGGAGCGCTTCCCGGACGGACAGCTCTACGTCAACCTGCGCGGTTTCGACCCGGCGGCCACACCGACCGAACCGGCGCGAGCGTTGCACGGGTTCCTGGAGGCGCTCGGCGTTCCGGCGGCACGCATGCCCAGCGAAGTGGACCTGATGGTGAGCATGTTCCGCACGGCCGTGGCCGGTAAGCGTCTGCTGGTGGTGCTGGACAATGCACGCGACGCGGAACAGGTCCGCCCGCTGCTGCCCGGCTCACCCGACTGCCTCGCGATCGTCACCAGCCGCGACCAGCTCATCCCGTTGGTCGTCACCGAGAGCGCCCAACCGGTGCCCCTCGATCTGCTCAGCCCTGGCGAAGCCCGCGACATGCTGGTCCGCCGGCTCGGGGCGCACCAGGTCGCCGCCGAGCCCGCCGCCGCCGACGACATCGCCGACCGGTGCGCGCGGCTGCCCCTCGCCCTGGCCATCGTCGCGGCCAGAGCCGCCACCAATCGGCACTTCTCGTTGGCCGCCGTCGCCGGGGAACTGGGCGACCTGGACGCCTTCCGGGCGGGCGACGAGGCCACCGACGTCAGGGCGGTCTTCTCCTGGTCGTGCCGGACCCTCAGCCCACCCGCGGTCCGGCTGTTCCGGCTGCTGAGCGTGCATCCCGGCCCGGACGTCTCCGCCCCGGCGGTGGCCAGCCTGGCCGGCGTCACCCCGCGAGCGATCGGTCCCCTGCTCACCGAGCTGACCCGGGCGAATTTCTTCACCGAGCACACCTACGGGCGCTACGCGTTCCACGACCTGCTGCGCGCGTACGCCGCCAGCCTCGCCGACGAGGCCGAGCCGCCGGCCGAGCGCCGCGCCGCGATCCACCGGCTGCTCGACCACTGCCTGCACACCGCGTACGCGGCCGACCTCGCGCTGCACCCGCACTTCAGCGCGATCAGCCTGCCGCCCCCTCGGGAGGGCGTGACGGCGGAACGCCCCAGGAGTCGATCCGCCGCCGCGGCGTGGTTCACCGCCGAGGTCCCCGTCCTGCTCGCCGCGGTTCCGCTCGCCGCGCGGTCCGGGTTCGAGGGGCACGCCTGGCGGCTCGCCTGGACCATGGCCGGCTTCCTGCACCGGCAGGGGCACTGGCAGGACTGGCTCGGCACGCAACAAATCGCGCTGGCCGCCGCATCCCGCATCGGGGATCAGGCCGGACAGGCCCACGCGCACCGCAGCCTCGGTCTGGCCTGCTCGCGGCTCCGCCGGTACGACGAGGCCGACGACCACCTGCGGCGCGCGCTCGACCTGTTCACCGAGGTCGGCGACGACGCCGGACGGGCACACACCTGCCTGAACCTTGGTCAGCTGGCGGAGCGGCAGGGGCAGCACCAGCAGGCGCTCCGCCATTCCCGGCGGGCGCTGGCCCTGTTTCGGGGAACGGGCAACCGGGCCGGGCAGGGGTACACCCTCAACGCGGTCGGCTGGCAGGAAGCGCTGCTCGGCAACTACCACCGCGCCCTTGAGTCGTGCGGCGAGGCGCTGCGGATGTTGCAGGAGGTGGACGACGTCCAGGGGCAGGCCGACACCTGGGACAGCCTCGGCCACGCCCATCACCAGCTCGGCGACGACCGGCGGGCGATCGCCTGCTACGGGCACGCCCTCGACCTCTTCACCCAGGTCAACGACCGGTACGCCGAAGCGAGCACGTACGTCAACCTCGGCGGCAGCCACCGGGCGCTCGGCGACCTCGACGCCACCCGTGCCGCGTGGCGCCGGGCCCTGACCATCCTCGACGAACTCGGCGATGCCGACGCCGACTCGATCCGCGCCGACCTCGACCAGCTCGACGCCACGCGGCTGCGCTGACGTACCCCGCTTTCAGCGCCGTTTCCGGGCCGCTTCAGCGCGCCCCGCCACTCTTCGGACACCAGTTTCTATCCGCACCAGGAATGGAGCGTTCGATGAGTCGTCTGGCACACCGCCTCGCGGTGATCGGGGTGGTCAGCGCGACGGTGCTGGCCATGTCCTCCGCCGCCGTGGCCCAGCCCGAGAAGCCGCCGCAGAAGGGCGCCGACTGCGTGGTCCAGCACGTCGACGACCGCGGCACCGTCGTCCGTACCGAAACCGAGCCCGAAGGCCGGGAACACGGCCAGTTCCGCTGCGTCGGCGGGAAGTGGACCTTTGCCTGGGAGCCATTCGGACCGGACGACGCGATCACCGCCGACGAGATCCAGCTGGAGCCGTCCGGTGCCGTGTCGGTCCGGCGGTTCACCGGCCTCGCGCTCGGCAACGACCTCACGGTGGGCGAGATCACCGGCATCGTCCGGGCCGTCAGCGGCAGCCGCGAGGTGCTGATCGACCGCGCGATCGTGGCCGTCGACGACGGCAAGGAGCGGACCCCGGAGCAGGTCGAGGCGCTGCTGGCCGGCAAGGACGACACCGGCGTACGGGTGCTGGACATCATCGAGAAGCCCGACGCTGCCATGTCGACGAAGGACGTCATCGACGAGGCCGGCGGCACCCCTGAGACGACAGTCGTCTACTTCAGCATCTTGGGCGCGATCAAGTCGTTCTTCGCCTGGATCGTGGACACGATCGACGAGATCGGCGAGTGGATCGACGACCACTGCGAGTGGGGGTCGCCGAACACCGTGGGCGACATCGTCACCTGCCGCTGGTAGCCCGCTCGACACCGATCACCGAGATGAGGACACGATGACAACTCTGCGGGACATCACCAGGCGCGCCACCATCGTCACGACCGCCCTGATCATCGCGCTGACCGCCTCGTACGCGCCGTCGCAGGCCGCCGAGGGGGAGGCCCGGACGACGATCACCGACCACCCCGGTGCTCCGGGGACGATGCTGCAACAGTTCGAGGACCAGACCGGCCGGCCCGTCGGCGACCTGGACAAGGTGCTGGCCGTCGACACCGGCGGGCGGAACCTCACCGGCGACCAACTCGAAGCACTCGCCGCCGGCAAGGAGGTCGACGGTGTCACTGTCGTCGGCACGATCCCGGGCAGCCGAGAGGTGTTCGGCACGACAATGGCCGACCTCGCCGACGGGGCGTACGACGGCAGGGGCGACAGCGGGACGGCGACGTCCCTGCTCTTCGCCTCGTCGACCCCCGACGGCCGGGAGTGGTGCCTGACCATGTGCGTCGCGTCGGGCAAGTCCGTGTGGGAATGCCTGCTCTCGCGACTGGCGGGCGGGCCGATCCTCACCCTCGACCTCGCCGGCGGCACCACCGTCGGCGGGACGAAGGCGGCCTTCGAGAAGGCAAACGGTGTCGCCGTCGACGGCCCGGACACCGTGCAGACGCTCATCGGCGACGGCGAGCCCTCAGCGGACGAGATCAGGACACTCCTCGACGGCAGGGACATCAGATCGTTGCGCCGCGTGGCGACAGTGGACCGACCGGACCCCGGGTGGGCGCTGACCGACATCGCCGAGAAGTCAGGCGTTGTCTACGCGAAGACCAAGGCCCACATCTTCACCTTCAGCCTTCCGTTCCTCGGCAAGATCCTCGCGGTCTGCATCTCGCAGGATGGTGGGAAGACCTGGAAGTGCTCGGCCCGTCAGTGGGGCGGCTTCTAGGGATCAGGTCACCGACGGTCCCGCTCCGCATCGACCCCACCGGTCGACGCGGAGCGGGATGTGGTTCACCTGGTGCGGCGGACCCGCCAGCCTGATCAGTTCACTCGCGCCGGGCGGCTCCGAGGAGGGCGTACGCCAGCACGCCGGTGACCGCCAGGACGGCGGCGACCCATGCCCCTGGTCGGCTGCTCGGCGGTTGGCCCTGCCAGGTGACGACGGCGCCCCAGGCGCCCGACTGGGGAAACATGGCGGCGACGACCGTCCAGCCCAGCGGAAGGAACCAGGCGCGGGCCGCGCCGACGACTGTCGCGCACAGGGCGGTCAGGCCCAGCAGACCTGCGCCGTCACGGAGCACCAGCACGCCCGGACCGAAGCGGGCACCGGTGGGCTGGGTGGCGAGAAGCACGACGAGGACCACCGCCAGCGCGGCCAGCAGGTGCGCGACCCGACGCCAGGGCCACCGCAATGCGGCGGTGCGTTCCAGGTCTTCGTCCGGGGCGACCAGCGTGGTCGACAGGACCGCCACCATGAGGACGACCGTCAGCACGACGACCAGCGCACCGAGGTCGCGGTCGGTGGAGAAGACCAGCCACAGAGCCCAGATCAGGGCGGCGGCGCCGACGGACGCGGCCAGCGCCAGGGGTACGCGGCGTGCCCGCAGGTAGAGGGTCATCGCGACAGCATTCCGGTGGTGTCCCGGCAGGCCAGGATCGCCGCGCGCACGGCCGCGATGCGGGCAGTCGCCTCCGACGACGGAAGCTCTCGCAGGCCCCGCCAGAGCGTGACGGCCTCGGCGTTCAACAGGGGATCCTCCGAGATCATGCCGGGGACGACGCCGACGTCGGAGACCGGCTCGCGGCCGAGCAGGTAGTACGCGGCGGCCCGTTCGACAGCGCCGTTGCGTTGGCACTCTCCGGTGAAGTCGACGCCCAGACTGAGCACGATCTCGGGGACCACAGAGGCCGGATGGGCGAGGCCACCGCGGTCGTCGATCCGTACGGTGATCGTGATGATGTCGTCGTTGCCGGCGGGCATCTCGTCGGGGAGGGCGAACGACCGCCGGTCCTCGTGCACCTGCGTCGGCGCGTCCGGCAGCTTCGCGAGGACGGCCAGCCCTTCGCGGGCCAGTGGGGTCAGCGTTTCCAGCACGTTCGCGTTGACCCGGGTGACACAGACCGTCGGCGCGTCGTCGGTGCAGACGAGTTCGCGGGCGACCGGGTCGACGGGCGCGATGAGAGTGGCCTCGTCCCGGGGGACGATCGCCGCCCCGGCGCCGAGACCGAGCAGCGCCGGCAGTACGGCCGCCACCCGCGCGTACGGGCTTCGGGTGACCAGCAGCAGCACGCCGGTGAACGCGAGCGCGCCCATCCAGATGGCGAGCGCGCCGGTCACCCGGGGATCGATGGTCTGGAACGGGTAGAACGGGTTGCTGCCGTAGGCCGGCGACAGCACCGCGCCCAGCCAGTCCGGCCGCATGATCGTGGTGAAGAAGACCAGCAGCACGCCGGCCACGGCGAGCGCGGGGGCGGTCACCAGGGCGGGCAGCAGCCGACCGAGGCCCAGGCCGAGCCAGGCGGCCGCGCTCAACGAGAACGCGCCGACCAGCACGATGGCGACGACGTCCGGCGGAAAGTACGCGGCGGTCGAGGCGATCCGCAGGCCGCCCGCGACGACCACGAGCAGGTACGCGAGCCCGACAGCGGCCCCCATCGCGACGAGGACCGGCAGCATCCGGCGGACTGGGGACCGGGGGGTGGTGTCGAACAGTTCGCCCACCCTGGCCCGGTGCTCGCGGCGGCCCTGCCAGGCGCCGGCGGCCAGGGCGAGCGGCCACAGCAGGAGCAGGTACTCCTTGGTGGTCAGCGTGAGCGACATCCAGCCCTGCGACCAGCGTCCGGGGGCGAGGTAGAGAGCGGCGACACCGACCACCAGTGCGAGCACTGCGGCACCGATCGCGGCGGAGCGGCGCAGTTCGATCCGGAGGATGCTCATCGGGCGGCCTCCGCGCGGTGCCGGTGCAGCAGGGCCGAGTAACCGCGTTCGGCGGGGCTGTCGCCCGCGTGGCCGTCGTCGCCGTGCGCGACCAGCGCGGCGGGCGAGCCCTGCCACACCAGCCGGCCCTCGTTGACGAGCACTACCTCGGTGCAGGCGGCGACCACGTCCTCGACCAGATGGGTGGAGACCAGGACGCAGGCGTCGGTGCCCAGGTCGCGCAGCAGCTCGCGCAGGTCGAGGCGCTGCTCGGGGTCGAGGCCCACGGTCGGCTCGTCCATCAGCAGCACCTGCGGGTCGTTGACGATCGCCTGCGCGACGCCGGCCCGGCGCAGCATGCCGCCGGAGAGCGTTTTGAGTCGGGCGTCAGCCTTGGCGCTGAGCCCGACCCGGTCGATCGCGCGCTGCGTGGCCGCCGGGATGGCGGCCTTCGGCATCTCCTTCAACCAGGCCAGGTACGCCACGAACTCGCGCACCGTGAACCGCGGGTAGTAACCGAAGTGCTGCGGCAGGTAGCCCAGCGCCCGCCTGGCCGTCCGCAGGTCGGTGCGGCCGTCGACCGGGCTGCCGAGCAGGGTGAGGCGGCCACCGGCCGGTTTGAGCACCGTCGCGAGGGCGCGCATCAGCGTGGTCTTGCCCGCGCCGTTGGGCCCCAGCAGCCCGTGCACGCCGGTGCCCAGGCTCAGGTCGAGCCCGTCGACGGCCAGGTGGCGTCCGGCGCGCACCTGTAACGCTTCGGCGTGGATGGCCCAGGGGTGAATGGTGGTGGCCGTCTCGGCCGTGCTCACCGCTCGCATCGCGGATCCCTTCAGTACGAGGTAAGGCGCCGGAAACTGCCGGCGCGGAGAGAGGTCAGGGCGACCAGCACCGCGGTGAGGATGGCCCACCCGCCGGTGGCGGCGGGCTCCAGCAGTGCCGGCAGTTCGGCGGTGGCGAGACTGGGTGCGACCACGACGGCGGTCCAGGCCGCCATCAGGCCGATCGCGGCACGGTGGACCCCGATGACCGAGCCGAGCAGCAGCGTCGCGGCGGTGAAGGCCAGGCACGGCAGCAGCATCAGCGCGGGGTTCGCCCGGCTCGGGCCGAACGAGGCGGACACGGCGAGCACCGGAATGACGAGGACCAGCACCACGGCGGTGCGCCGCAGCAGCATCGTCAGACCGGTCGAGGGGGTGCCGGCGATCAGCTCCCAGGCCGGGTCGACGCGCCTGCTCCAGGCGGCCGCGACACCGGGCAGCGGCGCCAGCGGCGCGAGCAGCAGCACGATCGAGGGCAGCTCGGGCAGGAGTCGCGTGAGCAGCGTGGCGGTGCCGAGCACGGCGGCGGTCATGGCGACCCAGGGGAGCATCGCCGCCACGAACCAGCGCTGCCGCACCGGCGTACGGAAGCGGGACCCGGTTGTCGGGACGGGCCCGGCGGCGATCTCGCTGTCGACGGCGGCCGCGACCTCGGCGATCAGGGCGCGCGACGCGGACGTGGTGCTGCCGGCCAGCCGGGCCCGGCAGTCGGCGCAGCTCTCCAGGTGCACCTCGATCGACCAGACGGTCGCCTCGTCCTGGCCGCTGTCGCCGGCGGCGTAGCTGTCGATCTCGCTCAGGGTGGGATGCGTGGTCACGACAGTGCCTCCCGCAGGGCGATCCGGGCGCGGCGTACCCGGGACTTGACGGTGTTCTCGGGTACGCCCAGCAGCACGGACGTCTCGCGGATGGTGAAGCCGTCGAGGACTGTGGCGCGCAGCACCTCGCGCACCTCGGGTGGCAGGGTGGCCAGGGCCTGTTCGAGCTCCTGCCCGACGCGGCCCGCCATCACCTCGTCCTCGGCGGCCGGCACGACGGTGTCGGTCGGATGGACCTGCGGTAGCTGGGCCTGTCGGGATCGGCGTCGGAACGCGTCGACCAGGCGGTGCGCGGCGATGGTCCACAACCAGCCGACGGCGCTGCCCCGGACGTGGTCGCCGGCGAAGCTGCCGGCCGCCCGCCAGACCGCCAGGTAGGTCTCCTGGAGCACGTCGGCGACCACGTCCGGATCGGCGCAGCGACGGCGCAGCCGCACCTCCAGCCACGGTGCGGTGCGCCGATAGAGCTCGTCGAAGGCCCGCCGATCGCCACGGGCCACGCGGCGTACGAGTTCCTGCTCGTCGGCCGCGTCCAGTCGTCGTCTCACATCGGGTAAGACGACGACGTCCTCCTGATCGGGTCTCGCGCTGGGGTGATCGCCGTCACATTCAGTCGTCGGGGCGACGATCAGCGCGTCGGCGTCACGGGTCGCCGCCCGACGAAGCCGCTCACGATGCGGCGGCGAGGGTCTCCGTTCGAGTGGCGGTGATGCGGTGGCGGCGCACCGGGTACAGGATCGGGTGCGAGATGCCCCACGCCGCGCCCGCGCAGACGAACTCCTTGTAGCGGGCCGCCAGCTTACCGGTGAGCAGGGACGGCTTGGCCCGGTCGTCGGCGGTCACGTACTGGATGATGCCGTCGCGGCGGCCGAGGCTGATGCACTGGTTGAAGTAGCGCAGTGGAGCCTTGGGGAACTTCTCCCGACCGGTCAGGCGGGCGGCGATGGCGTCGGCGGCCTGCCAGGCCATCGGGACGCCCGAGGCGCAGGACATCCGCAGCGGCTTGCCGCCCGGCCCTTCGGCGATCGCGGCGTCGCCCACCGCGTACACCTCGGGGTGGGAGACCGACCGCATGGTGGCGTCGACGATGATCTGCCCGGTGTCCGCGACGGCCAGCGTCGTGGCGGCGGCGATGGGGTGGACCGCGAAGCCGGTCGTCCACACGACCACCTGGGCGGGGATCTCCCGACCGTCGCGGGTGACCGCACCGGTGGGCGCGACCCGCGCGATGTCGGTGTGCTCGTGGACGGTGACGCCGAGCCGGTCGCAGACGCCGCGCAGGTGCTGCTGCGCCTTGTCGTTGAGCCAGTCGCCGAGACCGTCGCGGGCGGCGAGCGTGACGTCGAGGTCCGGCCGGGTCTCCGCGATCTCGGTGACCGCTTCGAGGCCGGTGAGGCCCCCGCCGACGACGAGCACCGTCGCACCGGGCGCGAGCTGGGCGAGGCGGTCGCGCAACCGCAGCGCCGAGGGCCTGCCGGCGATGTCGTACGCGTGCTCGGCGACCCCGGGGACGCCATGGTCAGCGGTGGCGCTACCGAGGGCGTAGACGAGCGTGTCGTACGCGATCTCGTCGGTGCCGTGGTCGTCGGCGAGCGCGACGGTCCGGCGGTCGGCGTCGACGGCGGTGACCCGCGCCAGTCGCACCTCGACGCCGGTGCCCGCGTAGATCTCGGCGAGCGGACGGCGCCTGAGGTCCTGCCCGGTGGCGAGTTGATGCATGCGGACCCGCTCGACGAAGTCGGCGTCGGCGTTGACGATGATGATCTCGGCGTCGTCGCGGTGCAGCCGCTTGGCGAGGCGCCCGGCGGCGGTGGCACCGGCGTAGCCGGCTCCGAGGACGACGATGCGGTGTCTCATGGTGGCACTCCTGTCTCGGTGGCGGTCGCTACCTGAACCGGACAGCGACGCGATTCCTGACAGGAGTGGGCTATGAGCTGGGTCACCAGACGTGCAGCGTGGGCTCCCCGTGCGCGGAGGCGAGCCACTGCCGGGTGGCGCGGACGAGCTTGTCCGGGTTGACCTGGCTGTGGATGGCCGCGACACCGTCGGGCGTCACCTCCACGGACATGACCCCGATGACCTGGTCGTCGATCACGACCACCACCGCCGGAGCGCCGTTGGCGGTGGCGATGTGCAGGGCGGGGCTGCCGCCGACCAGGGCCCGCTTGACGTCGGCGGGCTTGAACAGGCCACGCAGGAACTTCGCCACCGCCAGTGCGCCGACGATCGGCGCGGTCCGAGCCGGGATCTTGCCGCCGCCGTCACCGATGCTCGTCGCGTTGTCGGTCAACAACTCCACCAGCCGTTGGATCTCGCCGTTGTTGGCCGCGGTGAGGAACTCCGCGACGATCTTCCGGGCAGCGGTCTGGTCGACCTCCGCGCGAGCCCGTTCGGCGGTGACGTGCCGCTTGGCGCGCCGGTAGGTCTGCTGGCAGTTCGACTCGGTGATGCCGAGGATCTCGGCGATCTCACCGTGCGAGTAGCCGAACGCCTCCCGCAGCACGTACACCGCGCGCTCGTTGGGCGACAGCCGCTCCAGCAGGGTGAGCACCGCCATCGACACCGACTCGCGCTGCTCGGCGGTGTCGAGCGGGCCGAGCATCCGGTCACCGGCGAGGACCGGTTCGGGCAGCCACGTGCCCACATAGGTCTCCCGCCTGGCCCGCGCCGACGTCAACTGGTTGAGGCACACGTTGGTGAGGACCTTCGTCAGCCACGCCTCGGGCGTCTCGACGTGCTCCCGGTCGGCGCCCTGCCAGCGCAGGAAGGTGTCCTGGACGGCGTCCTCGGCGTCGCTGGCCGAGCCCAGCAGGCGATAGGCGATCGCCTCCAGGCGGGCCCTGGAGTGCTCGAACAGCTCGACCTCGTCCGGACTGAGCGGCATGACTAGACAGTATCCACCCACCGCTCGCGCCATGATCAAGTGATGAAAAGTAGCTTTACGCGCCGTTCCTGACCTGTTTTTCGTCACTTGATCAACGGATCGCCCGGCGGCGCCGCCGCCACTGCGATCAGGCAGATCGCTGCGGCGGTGATGAGCGGCGGGCGGGCGCCGAGGTGGACGGCCGCGGAGCCGAGCGGGATGGCCACGACGAGGGGTCCGAACATCGCGGTGTTGGCCGTTGCCGAGACCCGTCCCAGCAGCGCCGACGGCGTGTGGGTCTGCACGGCGGTCACCGCCGCGACCAGGGTCCAGGGCAGGCCGACGCCGGCCACCACCGCCCCGAAGACAGTGGCCGGCCACCACGGCAGGCAACGCGCCAGGCAGCCGAGCGCGAACAGCGCCGTGCCGGCGACACCGACCGCGACGGCACCCCTGGCCGCGATGAGCCGGCCGACGATCAGGCCGCCGAGGATGGAACCGGCGCCCTGCGCGCTGGCCAGCACACCCAAAAACGTCGTCGGCAGCCGTAGCTCGGCGACGACGATCGCATAGATTCCCGCCGTCGTGAATCCGGACATGGCGATGGACACCGCCGCGAGCACGACCGGCAGACGTGTCGCTCGCTGTCCGAACAGGACCACCAATCCGGTACGCGGGCCGCCGCCGCGTTCGGTGGGCTGGTCGGCGCGGGTCCGGTTCAGGCGGAGCACCGCGTACAGGACGGCGACCAGGACCGGCATGGCCGCGCTGAGCACGGCGACCGCGGGGCCGCCCCGCCACGCGTAGAGGCCGGCCCCGACCAGGGGAGCGACGAGCTTCATGCCCTCCTGGGCGCTGGAGCGCCACCCGTTGACGTCGCCGAGTTCGGTCGGCGCGAGCGCCGACGGCAGCAGCGCCGTCTCGCCGGCGTCGATCAGCACGTAGCTGACGCCGTAGGCGCACGAGACGGCGAAGATGAGCCAGGTCTGCCCCGGCCCCCGCACCGTGAGGAGTGTCAGCAGGGCGGCGGCCAGGATGAGGTTCACGGCGATGACCAGCGGCCGTCGGGGCGCCCGGTCGAGCAGACCGCCCAGCCACGGGCCGGCGAGCACCGGGGCGTACACGCAGAGGCCGGCGAGAGCGGCGAGGCTGGTGGAGCCGGTGAGGTCCAGGATCCAGATGCCGGCGACCAGGGACATCGCGCTGCTGCCGAAGCCGGACAGCAGGGAGATCGCCACGAACAGGCTCGCGTTGCGACGCATGAGCACTCCGAGCTGAGTCGAGGTGACTCACATCCTCAGCCTTGAGTTGAGTGCTGGCAACGTTGATGTGCCCTGTCAACGCACCATTGACAGGGCGGCGTCGATCCTGGCTGCGGCGGTTCGAGCGGGCGCGGGCAGTCGCTCGCCCGCTTCGGCGAGGTCGGCGGCGAGGTGCAGGGCCAACGCGTACAGCGAGCCCGGGGCGGCATCCAGCGCGGCGTCCACAGTGCTGCGCACGAGTGCCGCACGACGAAATCGGCTGTCCCACCGCTGATCGGCGCCGATCCAGCGGCCAAGGTCGACCACCGCCGCCCGTAGCGCCGCGATCTGCGGGGGCAACCGGCGGTCGAGCTGCTGCCGCCGCGACCAGCGCGCCGCCACGAGCCGCTGTCGACGCTGCTCGGCGGCCTGCCGGCTGCCGAGGCCGAGTGCCGTCGCGATCTGCGCCCACGTCGCACCGTCGTGGCGCGCCCGGTCGATGATCTCCAGCTCCTGCTCGTCCAGCCGAGCGCGGGTGGCGCGAACCTCCGCCAACCGAGCCAGCTCCGAGGTCATCTGTCAACGTTACATTGACACCGCCGGGGTGTGGGTCTGGGCATTCGCAGCGGACTTCTTCGCGTACCCACTCAGATCGGTCAACGGCGCACCTGATAGCGCAGGTGAAGCACCCGGTTGCCCTGAACAACTACGTCTGGGCCTTCCAGCAGGTGCTGCGCGTCGACGGAGCCGAAGTAACGCTTACCGGACCCGAGCACGACGGGTGCGACGTCCATGCGTACCTCATCGACCCAACCTGCGGCGAGCACCTGGCCGCCGACGTCGCCAGCAGCGACCTCGACAGTGCGGTCACCCGCAAGCTCTCGCGCCTTGGCCACGGCTGCCTCGATGCCGTCTACAAAGTGGAAGGGCGCCTGGGGGTCCCAGCCCTCAGGCGCGCCACGGTGACTCACCACGACCACATGGTCGATCCCACTCGGAGGCGTCCCATCCCAGCCGTCGGTGATGTCAAAGACGTGGCGGCCGGCGATCGTCACTCCGATCTCGTCCCAGTACGGCCGGATGTGGTCGTAGGACGCCTGCGACACCTTCAGAACGCCACCTTCGTCCAACGGCACGTCACCGCTGACCAGCCACTCGAAGATCGGCCCGGGATCGTCGTTCTCAGCCGCGATGAAACCATCCACCGAAACCGACGCGTTCATAACCACTTTTCCCATGGGTTCCTCCTCTGTTTGGAGTCCCAAGTCTCGTGCGGCGTGAGCTGTCGCTCTTGTACGAAATCAATCGGCTGGCAGCGGCCAGCCGTCCAGGACGTGGTCGGGATGATCGCGCAGGAATCGCCGCCGGACTTCGGCGTACCGGGTCGGCGTGAGCCCGGTGAACTCCCGGAACTCGCGCACAAAGTGGGCCTGGTCGAAGTAGCCAGCGCCAGCGGCAACGTCTCCCCAATCGATCGGTGCAGCCACGTCGAGCGCCAACACCGTGGAGCTGAAGCGGTAGCTGCGAGCCAGCCGTTTCGGCGTGACACCGACTACGGCCTTGAACCGCTTCGCCAAATACGTGCTGCTGGCGCGGGCCGCCACACCGATGTCGCTGATCGGCACTGTCCCGCCTGTCGCCGCGACGGCGCTGCTCACTTGGCGGACCAGGTCAAGACCGTCGATCACCCGCAGCCGTCGCACCAGTTCCTCCTCGAGCAACATCAGCACTTCGTGCGGTGCGTCCGCCACGCTCAGCCGCCGTCGCAACTCCGCGATAGCGGGCTGGCCCCAGATCCGCTCGACCGTTGCCGGTCGATCGCACAACTCGGCCGCGGGCATCGGAAGGAACGGTGCCAGCCCCCACGGCCTGAAGTGGACGCCCACGGACCGGGTCGGGGTTGGATAGCCGAATTCCCACGCACGGGTGGGCGTGGTGACCGCGCAGCCGTCGGCGTACTCCACGGCTTCCACGTCGGTGCCCGCGCGGATGAGAAACGGCGCCCCGAGGTTGACGATGAGCAATGGCGCAGGCGCCGCCGGCAGCATCAACCGGGAGTACGGCGGGGCACCCTCCAGGTAGTAGAGGTCGTCGATCAGTCCGTCCAGCGGCGGACCGGGCACCCTGGACACATACTCCACGCCGACATCATCGCCGACGGCCCATCCGGCATCACGCGCCGCCGCCAGCATCGAGCCGGCGCCCGATCCCTGACGGGCACCCCGGCGCATCTCGGTCCCCAACTACACCCCAACTTGTGAAGCCTCGACGTCCGCGATCATGGCCGGTCGGATCCTCCAGTCCGCCATGATCAGCAAGCTATCGCGGCCCGGCGCTCTGGTGTCGGCGCAGCCCGGCGACGAGGAGTTCGACCATGCGACGCGCGTCGTAGCGGGGCTCGCCGGCGCCGATGCAGAGATTGCCGACACCGCGCAGCAACTCGAAGGCTGTCACGTCGGGACGGATCTCGCCCGCTGCGGCAGCGGCGTCGAGCAACTGGGCGCAGACCGGCACGAGACGGTCCAGGAAGTAGGCGTGCAGCGTCTCGAAGGCCGCGTTGTCGGACTGTAGCGCCTCGGCGAGGCCGTGCTTCGTGACCAGGAAATCGACGAAGAGGTTGATCCACTGGGCGAGGGCGGCGTGCGGTGTGCTGCTGGCGGCCAGCAGTATCGGCCCGGCCTCCGCGCACGCCTCGACCTGGTGCCGGTACACGGCCACGATGAGGTCGGCGCGGGTCGGGAAGTGGCGGTAGAACGTGCCCACACCGACGCCCGCCCGGGCGGCGATGTCGCGTACGGGTGCGTCGACGCCCGAGGTGACGAAGGCCGCGGCGGCGGCGTCCAGCAGTGTCGCCTCGTTGCGCCGAGCGTCGGCCCGCTTGCGCGGGGTCGAGCGTCCCGATCCGCTGTCCATGTCGCCCACCGCGCTGTTACCCCCATCACTTGGCAAACGGAACCGCGTTCCGTATCGTTCCTAGCGGAACGTGGTTCCACTTGCTCAGAATGCCAGAGCGGGTGGGCCATTGCCACTCACCCTTCCGTGGAGGAACAGTCATGCAGTACCGCACCCTGGGGCGCACCGGCGTCCAGGTCAGCACCCTCGCGCTCGGCGCGATGAACTTCGGCAAGCTGGGGCGCACCACCCAGGACGAGGCGACGGCGATCGTCGACGCCGCGCTGGAGGCCGGAATCAACCTGATCGACACCGCCGACATGTACAGCCAGGGCGAGTCGGAGGAGATGGTCGGCAAGGCCATCGCCGGGCGCCGCGACGACATCGTGCTGGCCACGAAGGCTGGCATGCCGATGGGCGACGAGCGCAATCAGCGCGGCAGCTCGCGCCGCTGGCTCGTCACCGAGCTGGACAACAGCCTGCGTCGTCTCGGCGTCGACCACGTCGACCTCTACCAGATCCACCGGTGGGACCCGACCACCAGCGACGAGGAGACCCTGTCGGCGCTGACCGACCTGCAACGGGCCGGGAAGATCCGCTACTTCGGCTCGTCGACCTTCCCCGCGTACCGGCTGGTGCAGGCCGAGTGGGCCGCGCGGGAGCACCACCTGGGGCGTTACGTCACCGAGCAGCCCAGCTACTCGATCCTGCAACGAGGGATCGAGGCCCACGTTCTGCCCGTGACCGAGCAGTACGGGCTCGGCGTGCTCGCGTGGAGCCCGCTCGCCTCCGGCTGGTTGTCCGGCGCGGTCCGGGCCGGCCGGGAGATCACCACCAGCCGCTCGACGCTCCTGCCCGCCCGCTTCGACCTCAGCGTTCCGGCCAACCAGGCCCGGCTCGACGCCGTCGAGCAACTGGCCACCGTCGCCGACGAGGCGGGGCTCACCCTGATCCAGCTCGCCCTCGGGTTCGTCACCGCGCACCCGGCGGTGACCAGCGCGATCATCGGCCCGCGCACCATCGACCACCTGCACGCACAGCTCGCCGCCGCGGACACCGTGCTCCCGGCCGACGTGCTCGACGCCATCGACGCGATCGTCGCACCCGGGGTCGACCTTGCCGCCCACGAGAAGTTCGACACCCCGCCCGCGCTCCTCGACCCGGCGCGGCGCCGTCGCTGAGCCTTCGGGTGCGGTGGTCGGCGCCGCTGGTCACCTAGGGTGAGGCTCATGAGCGCTGAGGCTGTCGGCATGCACATGCCCGCCGTTGTGACGCTCGACGACGTGGCGGCGATGAACGCCGCGGATCCGAACGGTCACCGCTACGAGACCAGCCCTGAGGGGTCCTGTCGGTCATGCCGCCGCTCGATTCGGAGCACGCCATGATCGCCAGTCGCCTCTTCGCCTGGCTGATCGTGGCGGGGTGGCCCGCCGAGCAGGTGCTTCAGGCCGTCGGCGTGCGCATCTCCGGACCGGACGGTGACGGTGGCCGTATCCCTGATGTGAGTGTCTGGCGTAAGCCGCCCTCCCGCAGCGTCTGGGCCACGGTCACCGACGTCGTGCTCGTCGTGTCACCCTGCACCGGTTGAGCGGGGACGGCACCTACGAGGCGCGGGCACGAATGCCGCTGGCCTGGCTGCTCCAGACCGTTTCCGCCGACCACCTCAACTGACGCCAGCGCTGCGGAATCGTGTCACAGCGGGGCCGGCGGTTGCTCAAGAGCTGATCGACTCGGTGTTGCTGACGTCGGGGTGTTCCGGTGTGCGGGATACCGCGACGTCAATGAACCCGAGTTGATCAGTTGGGCGCGCAGCCTCGCCGGAGGTTGTCGCAGACCGGACAAGACGGTAAAGCCCCTGGTAGAGCACCCTTGGGGCAGGTGGAGGTAGACGGGTGGCTGGCCACATCCCGATCCTCCGGCCCGGCGCGGACAGCATCGTCCGCGCCGGTGCCGCCCTGACCCAGCTCGGCCTCGACGCCGTGGCGGTCACGGCACAGCTGCCGTGCCTGCCGTCCCCGTGCCCCGCCGGCCTTTCGCACTGTGGACCCCGCTGGGTCCGGCGTCGCTAACCGCGCGCCGAGCCCTGGCGACCGAGCCAGAAGGGCCCGACATGGCCGCTCCCACCGCGACCGCAGCCTTGAACACATCCGTCTTCGGGCCGGGTGACCAGTGCTGTTGACCGTCACCGGCAACTCCGGACGTACCTGGACCCGGGTTTCCGACAACGGCTCCGTGGTCGTGTATCGGTCGGTGGCGTGATGCCCCGGGTCACCGTCCAGGTCCGCGACGCCGCCGGCAACACCGCGACGGCCGCCGCCGACTACACCCTGAGCCAACCCGTGCTCGGTGGCTACTACCTGTCCGGCGGCGCCGATCCGACCGCCGACATGGCGGGGGGCAACTTCCGGTCCCTCACCCAGTACCGCAGCCTCGCCGACGGCTACATCTTCCCCGGCTACAACCGGCCCTGGCTGGTCACCCTGGGCAGGGCCGGAGTGCAGATGAACATGGTCCTGGAGCTGAAGCACTACGGCGCTCCGAACCAGGGACCGCAGCGTTTCGTGGTGGACGGCATCAGCTACACCGTGCCGGCGCCGTCGATGACCATCCAGCAGCGACCCGGCACGACCTGGCCGAGGGCGTACGGGTACGGCCAGGTGCTCAAGGGGCAGTGCGACGGGCTGCTGGCCCGCGCCCTGTCGCAGTACCGGACGCTCGGCCTCGGGGTGAACATCCAGCTCGCCTCGGAGTTGGACACCGATCACGAGTTCGGCACCACCGAGGACGGCAGGGCGTACACCTGGGCCGGGTCGGACGCTCGGGCGGTGCAGGCGGTGAACTACATCCTGACGTGGTTCAAGGCGCGCAAGCTGCCGGCTGGCACGACCTTCTCGGTGGGGCTGGGCGGCTTTGACCGGGCCTGTTTCCAGCGCACCCACCCGGAGACGCTGATGTCCCGCCTCGACCATCTCCAGTGGAACGCGTACGCCACCAACGCCAGCCACACCGCGCTGGCACGGTTTCGTCGTACCAAGGACTGGGCGGTGGCCGATCTCGGCCCGGTGGCGCTGTCCCGACCCGTGATCATCGCCGAGTGGGGGGTCAGGAAGGCCGAGATCCCGGACCAGGCAGCCTGGATCGCCACCGTGCCGCCGGCGATCGCCCAGCTCAACGCGGAGCGTGGGCCACGGATCGTGCGCACCAACTACCTCAACTCCGGGTGGGGCACGCTGACGCCGAAGGCGGTCGGGTTGGCGGCGCTCCGCGCGGCGTACGTCAAGCGGCCGTACGTCTGACCGGCTCCCGGCGGCTCCGGGGCTGGTGCCGGTCAGCCCTCACCGAGCCGTTCGGCGTACGCGTCGCGCAGCTCGGGCCAACCGAAGTCCTTGGCCTCCGCGCCGCGGATCGGGCCGACCGGGTCGCCGTCGAGCAGCCGGTCGGCCACGTCGAGGCAGAGGTGCCAGCCGGCCGCGACCATCGGCAGCATCCCCCGGCCGGCGACGGTGTGTCGCAGGGTGAGTCGGGTGCCGCCGCCCAGCGGGCTCAGCTCCCACCGCAGCAGGTCGTCGCCCCAGGTGTACTCCAGCAGGTGCGGCGGCTCGGCCCGGCGTACCGTCGCCGGCTGCTGCTGGATGGTCTCGCCGTCGACGAGGGTGAGCACGGCGTCGCCGGCGTTGCCGAGATCGCGGTCGGCGAGGAACGGCGCCCACTGGGCGAGTTGGGCCGGGTCGGTCAGTGCCGCCCAGACGGTGGCCGGCGGATGCCGCAGGTCGCGGACGAAGACCAGTGTCGCGCCGGCGTCGGCGGGCTCGGCGCGCACCTCGGCGGGTGGGCTCGGGCGGAAGGCGTCGCGGTCCATTCACTGCTCCTGACTGTCGAGGTGCCGTTCCAGGGCGTCCAGGTGTCGGGCCCAGAGCCGGCGGTACGGGTCGAGCCAGCCGTCGACGTCCCGCAGCGGGCCCGGGTCGAGGCGGTAGATCCGCTGTCGAGCGGCCGTCCGGCAGGTGACGAAGCCGCCGTCTCGAAGCACCCGCAGGTGTTTGGAGACGGCCGGCTGGGTGACCCCGAGCGCGTCGACCAGCTCGCCGACGCTGCGATCGGCGTCGCGGAGCTGATCGAGGATCCGGCGTCGGGTGGGCTCGGCGAGGACGGTGAAGACGTCGGTGGACACCGCCCTAATATGCCTCGTTGGTCATATGACTGTCAAAGCATATGACCGGAGTCTGCGTCCCGACGCGGCGGCACCGATCGGCTCCCTATGCTCGGATCATGGAACTTCGGATCTTCACCGAGCCCCAGCAGGGCGCCAGCTACGACCAGTTGCTCGCCGTCGCCCGCTGCGCCGAGGACGCCGGCTACGGCGCGTTCTTCCGGTCCGACCACTACCTGTTGATGGGTGACGGCACCGGCGAGCCCGGCCCCACCGACGCGTGGACCACGCTGGCCGGTCTGGCCCGGGACACCAGCCGCATCCGGCTCGGCACGTTGATGACCGCCGCCACCTTCCGGCTGCCCGGCCCGCTGGCGATCACCGTGGCGCAGGTCGACCAGATGAGCGGCGGCCGGGTGGAGCTGGGCATCGGCACCGGCTGGTACGCCGAGGAGCACAGCGCGTACGGCATCCCGTTCCCGCCCCTGGCCGAGCGGTTCGACCGGCTGGAGGAGCAGCTCGCCGTCATCACCGGGCTCTGGTCCACGCCGGTGGGGGAGCGGTTCGACCACGACGGCCGGTACTACCCGGTCCGGGATTCGCCCGCCCTGCCCAAGCCGGTGCAGCAGCCGCGTCCACCGATCCTGCTCGGCGGGACGGGCCCGAAGCGCACCCCTCGGCTGGCCGCCCGCTACGCCGACGAGTTCAACCTGCCGTTCGCCTCGGTGCCGGACACGGCGGCGCAGTTCGAGCGGGTCCGCGCCGCCTGCGTCGAGATCGGCCGGGACCCGGCCGAGATGGTCTGGTCCAACGCCCTGGTGCTCTGCTGCGGGCGCGACGACGCCGAGGTGGCCCGCCGGGCCGCCGCCATTGGCCGCGAACCGGACGAGCTGCGGGCCAACGGCCTGGCCGGGACGCCCGCTGAGGTGCTGGACACCATCGGCCGGTACGCGGACATCGGCAGCGAGCGGCTCTACCTCCAGGTGCTGGACCTCAGCGACCTGGAGCACCTGGAGCTGGTCGCCAGCGAGGTGATGACGAAGCTCTGAGCCGGCCGGATGGCCGTGGAAGCCGCCGCCGGTCAGGCGCGGTGGGCACCCGTGCCGACCCCGTGCTGGTCGCCCAGCACGGTGTCCAACCGCCCGTCGCGATCGCTGTCCACAAAGGTGATGTCCGGGATCCCGTCACCGTCCACGTCGATCTGGACGACGTCGGCGACACCGTCACCGTCCAGGTCGGTGACCACCTCCACCGAGCCGTCCAGGTGGCGGGTCACGATCGACTGCGCGCCGGGGGCACGCGGTGGCGGCCCGGGCACCGGCACCGGCGTCGGGGCGGGCGCGGGTGCCGGGGTGGGCCGAGGGCCGGGTGTGGGCGACGGATGGCTCGGCACCCCACCCGACGGTGGTGCGCTGGCCTGCTCGACCCCGGTGCCGGTCGGGTCCAGCTCCTCCTCGGAGGGGAAGACGTCACCTCGTGCGGCCGGATCACGGTAGCTGCTCATGGGCGTAGGGTTCCCCGACGATGACGAGAACAACCGTGCCCGATCGACCGGTGTCCTCGGTGCCCGGTTTGGCGGAAGATGCGGGGACCGACGCCACGGTCATGAACGGGGGTTCGAGCGTGGAACTGCGCCGGAGTCGGGGCGCCCGCGTGCTCGCCCTGGTCTGCGTACTCGGTGGAGTGCTCTTGTTGGTCTATCCCAGCGACGGCGCCCTGCTACGGACGATCATCGCGGTGGGGGCGATCGCGCTCGGCGCGGTGGCGCTGGTCAGCGCGTTGCGTCCGTTCCGATTCGGGATCCACGCGGACGGGCTCAGCATCCGGCGGCCCGGCCTGCGCCGGGATATCCAGTGGGCCGAGGTTGGCGCGTTGGTCCTCGACGAGCCGCCCCGACGCGACGGCCATCCCGAGCCACCGCGACTGCTGCTGGTGCCCGTGCCGGGTGTGACGATCGGGCCGGTGACCGCCCGCCATCCGCTCGACGGCCGACCCGCCATCGAGTTGCTCGTTCTCGACCAGGTCCGCGAGCAGCCCGAGCAGGTGTCCGCCGCGCTCACCCGCCATGCCGGAGGCCGGTTCGTCGACCTGCTCGCGCTGCGTCGCGCCGCCTTCGACGCCCCGGATCTACCGGTCGGCCTGCGTGGTTACCAGATGGACCGGGTGGACCGGTTGATCCGACGCGGCCAGGACGCTCTGATGTCCGGGGACGCGTCCACCCGGCAGGCCGCCCGGGGGGAGATCGAACGCGCCACCACGGCCGGTCTGCCGATCGCCCAGCGTGGTTACAGCACGTTCCAGACGGATACGGTTCTGGACACCCTCGTCGCCGCGTTGGCCGACCAGCAGACCACCGATCGGGAGACCGCCACATGACCGCGCAGGGACCGCAGGCCGCGTCGACCACCGACGTTCCGCGCCGCAACTGGGCCGGCAACGTGCGGTACGCCGCGAAGGCGTTCCACCGGCCCAGCTCCGTCGACGAACTGCGCCGGCTCGTCGCCGGCAGCAGCCGGATCCGGGCGGTGGGCAGCGGGCACTCCTTCAACCGTCTCGGCGACACCGACGGAGACCTGGTCAGCCTCGCCGGGCTGCCCCCGGTCGTCGAGGTGGACCGCGAGCGGCGGCAGGTCACCGCGAGCGGCGCGCTGCGCTACGGCGACATCGCCCGACAGCTGCACACCCAGGGGTACGCGCTGGCCAACCTCGCCTCACTGCCGCACATCTCGGTGGCGGGCGCGGTGGCCACCGCCACCCACGGCTCCGGCCAGACCCACGGCAACCTGGCCAGTGCGGTCGCCGGCCTGGAGCTGGTCACCGCCGACGGTGAGCTGCTCCGGGTCGACCGCGACGACGACACGTTCGCCGGGATGGTGGTGGGGCTCGGCGCGCTCGGCCTGGTCACCCGGGTCACAGTGGACGTCGTGCCAACCTTCGCGCTGCGCCAGTACGTGCGCCTCGACCTCGACCGGACGGCGCTGGACGAGGCGCTCGGCTCGGCGTACAGCGTGAGTGTCTTCACCGACTTCCGTACGCCCCGGCTGCGCGAGGTGTGGCGCAAACAGTTGGCGGACCAGCCGCCGCCCCCGGCGGACTGGCTGGGCACCACCGCCGCCGACCAGCCCCGGCACCCGGTGCTCGGGATGCCGGCGGAGAACTGCACCCCGCAGCTCGGCGAGCCGGGCCCGTGGCACGAGCGGCTGCCACACTTCAAGCTCGGCTTCACCCCGAGCAGCGGCGACGAACTGCAGTCCGAGTACCACGTCGCGCGGACGTCGGCGGCCGACGCGCTCGCCGCGCTGGACGACGTGGCGGACCTGATCGCCCCGGTGCTGCTGGTGTCCGAGCTGCGCACGGTGGCGGCCGACGAGCTGTGGCTCAGCCCGAACTACCGGCGGGACAGCTTCGTGCTGCACTTCACCTGGATCGGGGACACCGCGGCGGTGCTGCCCGTGCTGGCCGCCGTGGAGGAGCGGTTGGCGCCGTTCGCGCCCCGCCCACACTGGGGCAAGGTCTTCGTCACCGACCCGGCCGAGCTCGCCGCCCGCTACCCGCGCCACGCCGACTTCACCACCCTCCTGACCGACCTGGACCCGAAGGGCAAGTTCCAAACCGAGCACCTGACTCGCTACTTCCCCCGCTGAGCCACCCCTGCTGCTGACCTCCGTTGATCATGAAGTTATTGCCACTCGGCCCGGCGTGTCGGGGCAATAACTTCATGATCAACGGGATCGGGTGGGGGTGGGGGTGCGGAGGGTGTTTCGTTGGACGGCTCGGCTGATGTCGCTGGGGGAGACTATGCCGGTCAGGTGGCCGTCGTCGGTCACCACCAGGGCTCGGCCGTCGGCGCACTCGGTGAGTCGGGGGAGCAGGTCGTTGAGCTGTTCGTTGGGCTGGGCCAGCACCAACTGGTCGGCTCGACAGGCCACCTCGGCCAGCGTGGTCGATGCCCGCCGCTCCGGCGGCACGCCGCGCACCCGGTCGACGGTGACCAGGCCGACCGGCCGGCCTTCCTCGGTCAGCGGCAGCGCCGAATGCCGGTACGCGAACAGGTAGTGGTCGACGAAGTCCGCGACCGTCATCTCCGCCGAGGCGGTCTGCGGCTGCGGGGTCATCACGTCGCCCACCCGGATCCCGCGCAGCGCGTTGCCGGTGCGGGCCTGCCGCTCCTCCAGCCCGGCCGCGCCGATCAGGAACCAGCCGATCAGCGCCAGCCACAGCCCACCGAAACCCACCCCGGACAGGAACCGCCACAGCCCCAGGCCGATCAGCAGCACCCCCAGCACCCAGCCGGCCCGGGCGGCGACCACTGACGCCCGGGTCCGGTCACCGGTGGCCTTCCAGACCGCGGCGCGCAGCAACCGACCACCATCCAGGGGCGCGGCCGGCAGCACGTTGAAGATGGCCAGCAGCACGTTGATCCCCGCCAGCCAGGCCACCGACCCGAACAGCAGCCCGCCCTGCCCGGCCAGCGCGAGCAGCGCCGCGATGGCACCGAAGAACGCCCCGATCAGCAGGCTGACCAGCGGGCCGATGCCCGCGATGCGCAGCTCCGCGCCCGGATCACGCGGCTCGCCGCGCAACTCGGCGACGCCGCCGAACAGCCACAGCGTGATGCCGTCGACAGTCAGCCCGTTGCGCTTGGCCACCACCGCGTGCGACACCTCGTGGGCGAGCAGGCCGACGAAGAACACCACCGCCGCGGCCAGCCCGGCGAGGGTGTACGCCACCGGCGAGCGGTCGGGGTACGAGCGGGGGAACTGGTTCGCGGCCAACCCCCAGGCGATCAACGCGAAGATGACCAGCACGCTCCAGTTGACGCCGACCGGCACCCCCGCGACCCGGCCAAGCCGGAAACTGGCCCTCATCCCTGGCTCATACCCCTACTCAGCCTGCCCATGCCAGCCGACGAGATGGCGTCTCGGTGGGTGTGATCGGTTGGCCGTGCCGAGCGAACATCTGCCCAAGTTCCATCCGACCGCGCTCCGCCACCTCAAGCAGTGGACCAGGGTCGATGGTGTCCGGCAGCGGAGTGTCGGTGGTCAGGTCTCGAACGGAGATGGGGCGGCACAACCACTGGTGCAGTGCCCGTCGATCGATGGCAGTCTTCTCCCGGTCGCCGAGCATCCAGACGTCCGTCTTGTACGGGGTGCTGTCGGTTCCCAGTGCGGCAAGGACACCGGAATGGCGTACCACGCCAGCCTGATCCTGTGACGGCGGAAGACCTGCGCGCCAGGTGGGCGAAGCCAGCGAGTCGCCCTTGACGGCCTCACTGTCCGAACATATGTTCGGTCGGTGAGTGATCGGCTGACGAGATGGCGACGTGACGTGAAGCCCGGCTGGCTGGGGCAACGGCGGCCTCTCGTCGCAGCAGGCCCTACGATCATCCGTGTGGAGAAGTCGGTGGCGGAGCGAGCAGCCCTGGTCGCGCTGCTGCGTCGGACGGGCGTGAGCTGGTCCGAGATCGCCCTTGACATCCAGGACGTGGGCAGCGCGTCGAGCGTCCTCCGCCGTGCGCTCGTCGAAACGGACGGACTGTTCGCGGACGAGGGCTCCGCTGACGCTCTGATCGAAGCAGCTTTCGCCGAGATTGAGGCGTGGCAGTCGCACGCGATCATCGTCCGTGCGTTCTTCGATGATGATTATCCCCAGCAGCTTCGGGCCATTCGGGAAATGCCTCCGGTTCTCTTCGCCCGGGGGGCACTGGTTCCTGACTTCCGCGCGATCGCCGTGGTGGGCAGCCGGGAGGCTTCTGCCGACGGTGTCCGGATCGCGAAGGCCGTTGCCACCTCGCTGGCGCGGCAGGGAGTCACCGTGGTCAGCGGCCTGGCCAAGGGGATCGACACGGCGGCGCATGAGGCGGCCCTGGAGGCGGGTGGTCGGACGGTGGCGGTGATCGGTACCGGCATCCGCCGGTACTACCCGGCCACCAATCGCCGCCTCCAGGACCACATCGCGGACGTGGGACTCGTACTGAGCCAGTTCTGGCCGGACGCGCCACCCACAAAGCAGAGCTTCCCCATGCGCAACGCCGTGATGAGTGGATACGCGGCGGCCACGGTGGTGGTCGAGGCCGGAGCGAAGAGTGGCGCTCGGATCCAGGCACGCCTTGCACTCCAGCACGGCCGCCCGGTTGTGCTGACCAATCAGGTGATGCAGCACGAGTGGGCACGGTCGTTCGCCGACAACCCTGGAGTTCACGTGGTGCGCGGCATGAGCGAACTCCTCGACGTTGTCGACGGCATCCTTGATCGCATGCCGACCGGAACGGGTATGGAGGGCTTTCCTGACCTCGTCACACTCTGACTCCTGGGGTGTCATCCGCCAGTACGTCGAGCTCCAGCGCAACTATCTGAGCAATCCCCTGCCGGCCTATTCGTGGATCTGCCCGACATGTCGAGGTGTACGCACAGCGGGCTATCCGCTCTGCTTCCCCTGCCAGACGCACCACACCAGGTCGCGCGGCGTCCTGGCCGACCTTGTGGTCCCGGTCTCCTACTCGCCTCGGACCGGTCAGCATCACCACAACCTTCGGGCCTACAAGGCAATTCGTCCGCCGGCCCAGGCCGGTTGGAATCTCCTGGCCCTCCTGCTGCTCTTCCTGCGCGATCATCGCGCCTGCCTTGCCAGCCGGCTGGAGGGCGAGCCCACCCATGTCGTCACCGTTCCGAGCACTTAGGGACGTCCGGGCCGGCACCCCCTTGACGCTCTCTGCGCTCAGCGGGTCGGCCTGCCTCGGATAACCGCCGTCGCCGACCCTCGGTACGGCGCTGGCGAACGCCAGTTCCAGACGGACTGGTTCGCGGCTGAGGTGCCGGACCTGAGAGAACCGGTTCGGGCGCTTGTCATCGACGACACGTGGACCACCGGTGCGCGTGCCCAGTCGCTCGCCTACGCCCTGAAGCAGGCGGGCGCCGAGCGTGTCGCGATCGTCGTGCTCGGCCGCCACGTCAACCCCGACCACCCACCCTCCGCCCCACTGCTGGCGGCGATCCGCAACTCGATCTTCGACCCGGCGGTCTGTGCCGCAGAGCTTGACTGAGCCGCACTGCCGAAGGGCCTCTCGATGGCCGCCCGTCTTCCACGTCGCACCCGTTCAGTCGGCATGCCGACAGTGCGTGGATGGTGGTCACTCGTCGGGGATAGTGGCGAAGGTGGTGAGGTTGATCGATGAGGGCGCTGACCCGTACCTCTGGCTGGAAGATCTTGATGGCGCGGACGCCGTGGGGTGGGTGCGGGACCGCAGCACGGAGACCCTGGCCACGCTGACCGCAGGCGAAACGTTCGCCGCCCTGCGGTCCGAAGTCCGGGCGGTGCTCGATGCCGAGGACCGCATCCCCTACCCGGGGTGGCGTGGGGACGGCTTCTACTACAACTTCTGGACCGACGCGACGCACCCGCGTGGGATCTGGCGGCGGACGACTCTCGACCAGTACCGGCGGCCCGAACCGGAGTGGGACGTGCTGCTCGACGTCGACGCGCTGGCCGCCGAGGAGGGCGAGAACTGGGTCTGGCAGAAGGTGACGGTGCTGCGGCCCGGCTACGAGCGCTGCTTGATCAGCCTGTCCAGGGGCGGCGCCGACGCGGTCGTGGTGCGCGAGTTCGACCTGCTCCGCCGGGCTTTCGTCGAGGACGGCTTCACGCTGCCGGAGGCGAAGAGCCGTGTCTGCTGGATTGACGCGGATCACATCTACGTCGGTACCGACTTCGGGCCGGGGTCGCTGACCTCCTCCGGGTACCCACGCGTCGCCAAGCGCTGGCGGCGAGGCACGCCGCTGTCGGCGGCCGACGTCGTCTACGAGGGGCGCTCGGACGATGTGGCCGTCTACGCCTCGCACGACCCGACGCCCGGCTTCGAGCGCGACTTCGCGGGCCGCAGCCTCGATTTCTACCGCTCCGAGAGCTACCTGCTGACCGATGTGGGCGAACGGATCCGGATCGCCGTGCCGGAGGACGCCCAGCGGGACGTGCACCGGGAGTGGCTGCTGATCCGGCTGCGCTCGCCGTGGACGGTCGACGGGGTGACCCACCCGGCCGGGGCGCTGCTGGCGACCCGGTTCGACGCGTTCCTCGCCGGTCAGCGGGAGCTGACGGTGCTCTTCCGGCCTGACGCCCGCACGGCGCTGAGCGGCTATTTCTGGACCCGGAACCACCTGATCCTGGCCGCCCTCGTCCACGTGCGGAGCCGGCTGGAGGTGCTGACGCCCGGCGATACGGGCTGGCGGCGGGAGCCGCTCGCAGGGGTGCCGGAGTTCGACCACAGCCAGATCGTGGACACCGACCCGGACCACAGCGACGCCTACCTGCTCGCCTCCGAAGGGTTCCTGCAACCGGAGGCGCTGAGGCTCGGGGAGGTTGGCGGCGCGGTCGAGACGCTCAAGCGGGAACCGGCGTTCTTCGACCCGGGCGGCCTGGCGGTCCGCCAGTTCTTCGCCACCTCGGCCGACGGCACCCCGGTGCCGTACTTCGTGGTGGGGGAGCCGGGCGCGGCCGGCGGGCCGACGCTGCTCACCGGGTACGGCGGCTACGAGGTCTCCCTGACCCCCTACTACAGCGGGATCGTCGGGCGGGGCTGGCTGGCCAGGGGCGGCAGCTACGTGGTGGCGAACATCCGGGGCGGCGGCGAGTACGGCCCCGAGTGGCACCGCGCCGCGCTGCGGGAGAACCGGCCCCGGGCATACGAGGACTTCGCGGCGGTGGCGGCCGACTTGGTGACGCGCGGGATCACCACGCCGGAGCGGCTCGGCATCGAGGGCGGTAGCAACGGAGGGCTGCTGATGGGGGTGATGCTGACCCGCTACCCCTCGCTCTTCGGGGCTGTCGTCGCCAGCGTGCCGATGCTGGACATGCGGCGCTACCACCGGCTGCTGGCCGGGGCCTCGTGGATGGCCGAGTACGGCGACCCGGACCGGGAGGCCGACTGGGCCTACCTTCGGGAGTACTCGCCGTACCACAACGTCCGGGGCGGACGGCCGTACCCGCCGGTCCTGCTCGTCACCTCGACCCGCGACGACCGGGTGCATCCGGGGCACGCCCGGAAGATGGTGGCCCGGCTGCGCGAGCACGGCCACGAGGTGGCGTACTACGAGAACGTCGAGGGCGGGCACGGTGCGGCGGCCAACAACGAGCAGCGGGCCTTCGTGTGGGCGCTGACGCTGGAGTTCCTATGGCGGAAGCTGACCGTGGCTGCCGTACCGCAGCAGCGTTCCCGGTTCGGCGCCCGATGGCCGACGCCCATCGCGGAGCCACGGTGACGCCGGCGTCACGGAGAGCTGGTGGGGGCGAGGAGCGGCGATGGTCGGTTCAGCGGCGGGGGGTTTCGCTGGCGATCGTCGCTTCCCGGGGCAGGGCGGCGGCGCGCAGCGCCCAGTCCAGCGCGAAGTCGGCGATCTGCTCCCAGCCGTCCTGTCCGACGGTGAAGTGTGATCGGCCGGGAAACTCCTCGTACGCGGTGAGTGCCCGGGACTTCTGGTAGAGCCCGGCGTTGGTGCGGACCACCGACGCCGGCACCACGTGGTCGGCTCCGCCGGCCATCAGCAGCAGCGGCGCCCGGTCGGTACGCCCGACGTCCACCCGGGCCGGTGACCGAGGGTCGAGGTTGGCGAACGCGCCCTCGAAGAGCACCCGTCCGGCGCCGGGGACGGCGTACCGCTCCCAGGCCCGGTCGGAGTCCTCGCGGCTCATCGTGTTGCCGAAGGCGTACGCGAAGTCGTCGCGGGTGAACGGGACGGCCTTGTTGCGATTCGCGGGGTTGCGCAGAATCGAGAACCCGGATCGCAGCGTGCTCAGCGGCACCTTGAGCACCCCCTTGATCGCGGCGGGATGCACCCCCACCACCGCCGCGCCGAGACCCCGGTCGGCGAGGACCTGGGCGAACAGGCCGCCGAACGAGTGCCCCATGATGATCGGCGGTCGGGGCAGCGCCCGGATGATCTTGTCGTAGTGCGCGATGATCGTGGCCATGCTTTGCTCGGCGATCGGGCCAGGATCCTCGCGCAGCTGCTCCACGGACCGGTCCATGCCGGGCCAGGCGGGAGCGATGACGTGCATGCCGCGCTCGGTGAACCGCTGGGCCCACCCCTCCCAGCTGCGCGGCGTCATCCACAGCCCGTGGATCAGCACGATCGTGTCGACCGGACCCTGCGGCGTGCCAACCATCGCGTCCTCCCGGTGTCACGCGTTCGGCCCGGCGGTTACCCGCTGCCGGGCAAGGAAACCCTCCGGGACCGAGCAGGCTGGGACCCTCCGGGACCGAGCAGGCTGGGCCCCTGACAAATGTCACGGTCGGAGCGTGACGACCGCTCCGGGCATCTGGGTACGCGTCGCCGGAGCATCAGTGGCATGACCAGTACCCATTTGGCTGTCGAGTTGGACGGCCTCACCAAGAGCTTCGGCGCGGTCACCGCTGTCGACGGGTTGAGCCTGCGGGTGCAGCCCGGCGAGGTGGTGGCGTTCCTCGGCCCGAACGGCGCGGGCAAGACCACCACCATCGACATGTTGCTCGGGCTGTCCCGTCCGGACAGGGGCACCGTCCGCGTCCTCGGCGGCACCCCGGACGACGCGGTGGCCCGAGGTCGGGTCGCCGCCGTACTCCAGACCGGCGGGCTGCTCAAGGACCTCACCGTGGGCGAGACGGTACGGATGACCGCGCACTTCTACCGGCACACCCGCCCGGCGGCAGAGGTGCTGGAGCGGGCCGGCATCACCGACATCGCCGACCGGGTGGTCGGGCGCTGCTCGGGCGGTCAGCAGCAGCGACTGCGCTTCGCGTTGGCCCTGCTGCCCGACCCGGACCTGATGGTGCTCGACGAGCCGACCACCGGCATGGACGTCGAGGGCCGGCGGGACTTCTGGCAGGCCCTACGCCGCGACGCCCGACGTGGGCGGACCGTCATCTTCGCCACCCACTACCTGGACGAGGCGGACGCGTACGCCGACCGGATCGTGCTGGTCCGGCAGGGGCGGATCGTCGCCGACGGCACGACCGCCGAGATCAAGAACCTGGCCGCCGGCCGTACCGTGCGGGCCACCCTGCCCGGTGCCGACCAGGCCGCGCTCGCCGCGCTGCCCGGCGTGGACGCCGTGGAGGTACGCGGCGACAGCGTGCTGGTGCGGACCGGCGACTCGGACGCGATCGCCCGGCACCTGCTGACCCGGACCGCCGCCCGGGACGTCGAGATCACCTCTCGCAACCTTGAGGACGCCTTCCTCGCCCTGACCACCGCGCAGACCGGAGCCTGAGATGACCACCTCCACCCCCACCCGCGTCGGTGCCGCGGCGCCGGATCGTCGGCTGCCCGCACTGGGCGGGTTCGCTCCGGGTGCCCTGCTCATCGAGCTGCGCCGGGTGCTGCGCAACCGCCGCACCCTCGCCTTCACGCTGATCATGCCGAGCGTCTTCTTCCTCATCTTCGGCCTGCCGCAGCGCGGGCAGTCGTTGGACAACGGTCGGCCGGTGACGGCGTACGTCATGATCAGCCTGGCCGTGTACGCGGCCATGGTGGCGACCACCAGCGTCGGTGGCGCGGTGGCCACCGAACGGGCGCTGGGCTGGAGCCGCCAGCTGCGACTCACCCCGCTCCGCCCGGCGGCGTACGTGGCGACCAAGCTGATCACCGCAATGAGCCTCGGTCTGCTCGCTGTCGTCGTCGAGTTCCTGGTGGGTGCCGTGGCCGGCGTCCGCGTCCCGGCGTACGTCTGGCTGCTGTCCGGGCTCGCCGCCTGGCTCGGTTCGCTGGTCTTCGCCGCGTTCGGTCTGTTCATCGGTTACCTGGCGCCGGCCGAGAACGTCATGCAGATCATCGGCCCGGTGCTGGCGGTGCTGGCCATGTTCGGTGGGCTGTTCGTCCCGGTCGAGGTGCTGCCGGACGTGCTTCAGCAGGTCGCGAAGTTCACCCCGGTGTACGGCATGGGTGTGCTGGCCCGCGCCCCACTGACCGGCGAGGCGGTGAGCATGGCGGCGGTAGCCAACCTCGTCGTCTGGGCGCTGCTCTTCGGCGTCGGCGCGGCCCGGCTGTTCCGCCGGGACACCGCGCGGGTCTGACCGCGCGGGCCGCTAGCGTGAACCCGATGGACTCGCTGACGGGTCAACCCCGACCGGTGAGCCGCCGATGGCGGTTCACCGGTTGGCTGCTGGCCGGAGTGTGGCTGTTCTTCCTCAACGTGCCGCTCTCCACCGCGCTGGACCAGCCGCAGCCGTGGCGGCGGATCGTCGGCGTCGCTACCCTGTTCGCTTTCGGCCTCGGCTACGTGCTGCTGTTCCAGTGGGCCCGCAACCTGCGCGAGCACCTCCGACCGATCCCTCCGCGCCGAGCCGCGTTCGCGTTGTCGGGGCTCGTTGTGCTGGGGTTGGCCAGCATTCCGGGCACCGCCGGGGACTGGACGGCCACGCTGGTGTTCGTGGCCGCCGCCGCGGTGTTTCTGCTGTCGGCGGTGCAGGCGCTGATCATCGTGGCGCTCTGCGCGCTGATCCCACTCGTGGCGGCCTGGCTGGTGCCGACCTGGACGGGGGAGAGCACTGTCACCTTCGCGGTGCTGCTCGCCTCGTTTGCCATGTTCGGGGTGTCCCGGCTGGCGCAGCGCAACAGCGAACTTCGGGCCGCCCAGCAGGAGATCGGTCGGCTCGCGGTCGCCGAGGAGCGGGCCCGCGCCGCCCGCGACCTGCACGACATCCTCGGGCACTCGCTGACCGTGGTGGCGATCAAGGCCGAGTTGGCCGGGCGTCTGATCGAGGTCGACCGGGAGCGGGCCGCCGCCGAGATCGCCGAGGTGGAGGCGCTGGCTCGGGCCGCATTGGCCGACGTACGACAGACGGTCGGGGCGTACCGCGAGGTCAGCCTCGGCGCGGAGCTGGCCGGCGCCCGCTCCGCGCTGGCCGCGGCGGGCATCGCGGCGGACGTGTCGGCCGAGGTGCCGAACCTGCCGGAGGAGTGGGACCGGTTGTTCGGCTGGGCGGTACGGGAAGGGGTGACGAACGTGGTCCGGCACAGCGGGGCGCGGTGCTGCGTGATTCGGGTGTACCCGGACCGGGTCGAGATCAGTGACGACGGTCGAGGGCCGTCCACTCCGGACGCGAGCGGGCACGGGCTGGTCGGCCTGCGGGAGCGGGCGCGGAGGTTGGACGCGGTGGTGACCGTCGGTCGTCGGCCGGCGGGAGACGGTTTCCTGCTGCGGGTGCACGTGCCGGGGGAGGCCCGGTGAGCGGCGGACCCACGCCGATCCGGCTGCTGCTCGCCGACGACCAGGCGCTGGTCCGGGGTGCGCTGGCCGCCCTGCTCTCGCTGGAGGAGGACCTGACGGTGGTCGCCGAGGTCGGCCGGGGCGACGAGGTGGTGCCCGAGGCCCGACGCAGCGCCCCCGACGTGGCCCTGCTGGACGTGGAGATGCCCGGCCTGGACGGGATCGCCGCAACCGCGGCGCTGCGGGCCGCGCTGCCGACCTGCCGGGTGCTGGTGGTGACCACCTTCGGCCGACCCGGCTACCTGCGCCGGGCGATGGAGGCCGGGGCGAGCGGTTTCGTGGTCAAGGACACCCCGGCCCGGCAACTCGCCGACGCGGTCCGCCGGGTGCACGCCGGCCTGCGGGTGGTCGACCCGACGCTGGCCGCGGAGACGCTGGCCGCCGGGGTCAGCCCGCTGACCGAGCGGGAGACCGAGGTGCTGCGGACCGCGCGCGGCGGCGGCACCGTCGCCGACCTGGCCCGGGCGCTGCACCTGTCCGAGGGGACGGTACGCAACCACCTGTCCGCGGCGATCGGTAAGACCGGCGCCCGCAACCGGGCCGACGCGATCCGGGTCGCCGAGCAGAACGGCTGGCTGCTCGGCGAGTGACCGGGCGCGCCGGCGCTCAGGCGCTCGGCGGCGGGGCGGCCAGTTGGTCGACCACCACGACGCTGCTGCCGGGACGGACCTCGGCGAGCAGTTCCCGCTGACCGCTGCGGGTCAGCCGGATACAGCCGTTGGTGGTGTTCTCGCCCAGCTCGTCGTCGTTGTACCAGCTGTGCACCCCGATGTGCGCGCCGCGCAGCCCGGCCGGCACCGACTCCGGGTCGTCCGGCACCGAACCGAGGGCGTAGATGTCCACTCCGCCGTAGACCTCCTCCGGCGGTGGGGTGCGGCCCAGGATGAAGGTCCGCCCGAGCGGGGTCTCCTGGCCCGACTGGCCGAGGCTGACCTCCCAGGAGCGCACCGCTGTGCCGGCCCGGTACCAGGTGAGCCGGTGCACCTTGCGTTCCACCACGATCTGGTCGCGCAGCGGCACCGTCTCGAACCCGCCGGGCGGCAGCCAGGCGAGCCGTCGGTTGGCCGAGGGCAGCAGGACGGCGGTCCAGCCGGCACGCCGCTGGGCGATCGGCATGGTCAGCTCGACACCACGGATGGCCGGTTCGAGGAAGGCGCGCGGTCGACCGCCGGGCGCGTCGTACGCGGCGATCCGTCTGGTCGGGTGCGCGCCGTCGGTCAGCGGCGTGACGTCCGTGCTGGCCGGGTCGGCGGGGAACCCGCCGGGGGCGGGGTCGTAGTCGACCACCGGCAGCCCGTCCGGAGCGGGCGCGGCCGGGGGGACCGACTCCTCCGGGCTCTGCTCCAGACTGCTCGGTGTCGGGTCGGCCACCACGTTGCGGTCGTTGGGGGCCGTCGAGCTCGGGGTGAGGGCCTGGCCGACCAGCAGCGCGGTCACCAGCAGCACGGGTACGCCGATGGCGGCGGTCACCCAGAAGCCGCGACGACGGTACGGTGTCTTTCGGTCAAACGGCACGAAACCACTCTATGGTGGCGGATGCTTCGGGGCCCCCGGTTCGGCGAGACGCGCCGTCCGGAGGCCCCGATCGCATCAGATCCGCGCGCCGATGTGGATGGCCACGGCGTCGTGCGCCGGAACGTTGGCCGCGAACCAGCCGCTACCGTCCACCGTGATCACCGGTCCGCTGCACGTGCCACCGGCGTACGTGCCGTGGATGACGTCGCAGTATCGGCCGGCGGGCAACCCGGTGTAGTACGAGCGGCCGTTCACCGCGGCATCCTCGTCGTTGACGGTGATGAATCCCTTGCCGCTGCGACTGAAGGCGATGTGGTTGTTGCCGTTGTCGTACCAGTTGGCCACACCGGCACCCTCGGTGGCGTTGCGGAAGCCGACCATGTTGGCGATCACCGGCCAGCGGTGCTCGCACTCCCAGCCGGAGTAGCAGGTGGTGTTCAGCGTCTTGTTGGCGCCGTCCGAGGGCGGGCCGGCGTCCCGGTCGCTGAAGGTGTAGCTGGACATCACGGTGGGGGAGCCGTACGGCCAGGCCAGCATGAAGGCGTTCGCCAGGGCGTAGATGCCCCGGTCGCGGTAGGTGAGCACGCCGCTGCTGTCGCGCTGGGTGTCGTGGTTGTCGACGAACACCGAGGCCGATGCGCTGGGCAGGTGCCCCCAGCCCTCGCCGAAGTTCTTCAGGTAGGCGAGCCGCTCGGAGCGGAACACCCGGGCCAGGTCCTTGCCGTAGCGGAACTCGTGCACGTCACCGTTGCCGGTGTACTCGGTCGGCTGGACCGGCTCACCGGCGCCGTAGATGACCTCCTGCACGATGTACGCCGAGCGGGACAGCTTGCCCCTGATCGCGGCGATGTCGGCGGCCGGCATGTGCTTGCTGGCGTCCATCCGGAAGCCGTCGACGCCGAGGGACAGCAGGTCGTTGAGGTACGACGCGATCTTCGTACGGACGTAGTCCGACTCGGTCTTCAGGTCGGACAGGTTGACCAGTTCGCAGTTCTGCACCTCGTACCGGTCGTTGTAGTTGGCGATGTCGTCGCCGCCGTTGCGTCCGCAGTGGTGGAAGTCCTGGGTCTGGTAGATGCCCGGGTAGTCGTAGTGCGAGTACGACGAGCCGGCCCAGCCGGTGCCGCCGTTGTCCTGACCGGACATGTGGTTGATGACGGCGTCGACGATCACCTTGACGCCGGCCGCGTGGCAGGTGTTCACCATCGACTGGAACTGGGCGCGGGTGCCCTTGCGGGACTCGATCCGGTAGCTGACCGGCTGGTACGCCATGTACCACTGGTTGCCCCGCACGTGCTCCTGCGGGGGCGAGACCTGCACGTAGCCGTAGCCCTTCGGGCCGAGCGTGCTCTGACACTCGCTGGCCACCGAGGGCCAGTTCCACTCGAAGAGCTGGACGATGACCTTCTTGCCGCCGGACGGGGCGGCGACGGCCGGGGGTGCCGTCACGGTGCTGGGGACGAGCAGGCTGGCGATCAGGCCGAGGGCGAGGAGTGCCGAGCCGCGTCGACGTCGGTGCATGGGGACTCCTGACGGGGAGCGGGAGCGGGGGTGGTGGTGCGGTGGGGGAGCGCCGGGTTGTCGAAATCTTGCAACCCGGGCTGAAATTTGCTGAAAGGTTACAAGCGTGTTGCAGGGACTGTCAATGCATGCACGTCCGTCACTGTCCAGACCGGTGGATGAGGGTGGGTACAACGCACGGCCGCGCCCCTCGGTTCGATTTCGGCCCAGAAAATTTCCGGCAGCGGGTGATCCGCGCGCCCTGCCGGTCCGTACTGGATGGGGGAACAGGGGTCGGCCGGTGGTACGCCGCCGCGAGACGATCGAGGAGCAGATGGCCCGGGCACAGCAGGACACAAAGGCGGCGACGGTCCGGACCAGCGCCAGCAGTCGGGGGGTGCGCACCCCGTCGCGGCCAGCGGTCGGCATGCTGATCGCGTCGGTGCTCGCCGCGCTCTGGGCGGCGATCATGCTGACCGGTGCCGGCCAGACGGCGTACGCGTACGGCTTCTTCTTCACCGAGTTCTTCGCCGGGGTGGTTTCCCTGGTGGCGTTGAGCCTCACCGTGATGCTCGGCCTGCTCGCCACCGACCGGCTGGTGCTGCGCATCCCGCACCGGGTGCTGATGCAGTCGGCGCACCGGGCCACCGGCGTGTTGGGCGTGGCAGGGCTCGGCTTCCACGTCCTCACCAAGATCGCCACCGGGCGGGCGGCGGCGACCGACGCTCTGGTGCCGTTCGTTGGTGGCCGAGGGCTCTACGTGGGGCTCGGCACTGTCGCCGCACTGCTGATGGTCAGCGTGATCTGGACCGGCATCATCCGGGCCCGCTTCGCCGACGTCGGTCCGAAGTGGCTGTGGCGGGCCCTGCACTCCGTCGCGTACCTGGCCTGGCCGTTCGCCGTGCTGCACGGCCTCAACGCCGGTCGGGCCGCAGCGCCCTGGGTGACGCTCAGCTACCTGGGCTGCATCCTGCTGGTGGTGCTGGCCCTGCTGGTCCGGTTCTCGGTCACCATCGGTCGGCGCAGCCGCGAGCAGCACCAGGCAGCGGTGCGCAACGCGGTGATGGTTGGCCGGGCCGAGGAGGCGAAGACCGCCCGATCGCTGCTGGCCGGGTTGGGTCGGCGCAGCAAGGCCGCAGACAAGCGTCCCGCCTGGGCGGACACCACCACCGCCACCTGGACCGCCCCGCCCGCGCGGCGTGACCCGGAACGGTTCACCGTTCCGGTGGTGCCCGAGCCCGGCTCCCTCGTCGAACCGACCCGGCCGAGCCGACGTCGGCGGGAGGAGGAGCCGGCGGCCCGCCGCGACACCGAACCGTCCTCGCGCAGCCGGCGTTACGAGGAGCCCACGACCAGCCGGTCGGCCCGCCGCAGCGTGGAGGAGACCGACACCCGTCGACGCGACGAGGAGGAACTGGAGCCGGTGACCCGGCGGCGTGGCTCCCGCACCCGGGACGAGGCCGTGCCGACCGGCCGGCGCCGCGTTGAGGAGCCGGCCGCCGAGCGGTCCCGTCGCCGGTCCCGCACCGAGGACGACGGCAGCCGTTACTCGGCGCCGCCGCTGCCGGCCCTCGACGAGCCCGAGGAGCCCTGGGACAGCCCGCGCCGGTGGCAGGCCGGCGACCCAATCTCCGCCGGCCCGGTCTCCAGCAGCCCGATCTCGTCGGCGCCGCGCAGCGGCAGCGGCCGGCACAGCGCCGAGGACGACCTGCCCGAGGAGCCGGACTACTGGCGTCCGCCGGCCCGGTACGTGCCGGACGACGTGGAGCCGCCCGTCGACGACACTCCGACCCTGGTCGACCTGGCCTCCCGCCGCGCCAAGCGGGCAGCCGGCGAGGGCAAGTCCAAGCGCCGCAAGGCCAGCGCCGACGCGGTGGACGGGGCGTACTGGGCCGGGCTGCGGGGTGAGGCGAAGTGATGCGGACCGCCGTGCCACCTGTCGCCTGTGTGGGTGAGCCCCGGCTCACCGCCGGCTTCGCCGAGTACGGCCGGCTCGACCTGCTCGCGCACGAGGAAGTACACGGACCGATCGGCCCGATGGAGCCCGCGCAGCTGCTCCGGCTCGCCGAGGGCATGCAGCTCAAGGGCAAGGGCGGGGCGGGTTTCCCGTTCGCCCGCAAGATGCGCGCGGTGCTGGAGTCCTGCGAGCGGCAGGGCCTCGCCGCCGTGGTGGTGGTCAACGCCACCGAGGGGGAGCCGGCCAGCTGGAAGGACAAGGTCCTGCTGACCCGTGCCCCGCACCTGATCCTGGACGGCGCGGCGCTGGCCGCGTACGCGCTGGACGCCGACGAGATCGTGATCGGCGTGGCGGACGACGGGGTCGGCCGGGACTCGCTGATGGAGGCCCTCGACGAGCGCCGGATGCCGGTGCAGACGACGATCGTCACCGTGCCGCACCGGTTCATCTCCGGTGAGGGCGGCGCACTCGTCAACGGGATCAACGGGCTGCCGCACATCCCGCCGGGCACCAAGAAACGCTCCAGTGACTCCGGGGTCAGTGGCCTGCCTACCCTGCTCTCCAACGCCGAGACGTTCGCGCAGCTCGCCGTCGGCGCGCGACTGGGCCCGTACGAGTACGCGGCGCTCGGCACCGATGACGAGCCGGGCACCGTGCTGCTCACCGTGACCGGCGCGGCGGGCCGACCGGCGGTGGTGGAGTGCACCGCCGGCATGCCGCTGCGCGACGTGCTCGACCTGTGCGAGGTGCCGGACGTCCAGGGCATCCTGATGGGCGGCTACCACGGCAAGTGGATCACCCCGGAGGCGGCGGAGAAGGCCGAGGTGTCCCGCAAGGGCCTGGCCGCCGTGGGTGGCACCCTCGGCGCGGGCATCATCGTCCCGCTCGGTGTGGACACCTGCCCGCTCGGTGAGGCCGCCCAGGTGGTGCGCTACCTGGCCGGCGAGTCCGCCGGCCAGTGCGGGCCGTGCAAGATGGGCCTGCCGGACCTGGCCCGTGCGGTGGACCTGGCCGTCGCCGGCAGCCAACCGGCGGACGTGGTGCGCGCCGCCGCCGGCGAGGTGAAGGGCCGGGGCGCGTGCAGCCACCCGGACGGCACCGCCCGGTTCGCGCTCTCCGCGATCGAGGTCTTCGCGGAGGATCTGCGGCTGCACAGCACCGGCGACGGTTGTGGCCGACGGGTCAAGGGCGTGATGGGGCTGCCGGGCGCACCGGACGCGAACCCGCAGAAGCTCACCCTGGACTGGTCCCGCTGTGACGGGCACGGCCTCTGCGCGCACGTCGTACCGGATTTCATCCGGCTGGACGCGAACGGATATCCCGCCTTCCCGGCCACCCCCGTGCCGACCTGGCTGCGCGAGGGCGCGCTGAAGGCGGTCAAGGTCTGCCCCGAGTTGGCTCTCCGACTCGCCAAGGCCGAGTAGGAAAGCCTCAGGTCCAGCAAGGGTCCCTTCCGGACCGGAAACGGAGAAGCGGATGCGGATCAGCAGGGCGTGCAGAGCGGCCGGGCAGTTGCGCCGCTGGACAGCGGCCGGGCAGTTGCGCCGGGCCGCCACCGGCGGGGCGCTCGTGGTGGCCCTGTTCGGCGTCGCCGCCTGTACCGGCACCGCGCCGGGTGGGCCCGCCGCCGCCGGATCGGCCCCGGCCTCGACCGGTGCCGCGCCCACGTCGACCGGGACACCGTCCACGCCGACCGGCGGACCGCCCGCCGCCCCAGCGCGGGTCCCGGACGTACTGCGCTTCACCGGGACCACCCTCGGCGGGGCCGCGTTCGACGCGGCGCAGCTCGCCGGCAAACCGGTGGTGCTGTGGTTCTGGGCGCCGTGGTGCGCCACCTGCGCCAGCCAGGCCTGGACGGTGGCCGAGATCGCACCCCGGTACCGGGACACCGTGCCGATCGTCGGCGTCGCCGGGCTGGGCGAGCGGAAAGCCATGAAGGAGTTCGTCACCGAGTTCGACCTGGGCGACACGCCACAGATCGAGGACGGCAAGGGCGCGCTCTGGAAGCGGTTCAAGGTGACCGAGCAGAGCATCTTCGTGATCATCGACCGGAACGGCGCCATCGTCCACCAGGGCTTCCTGGACGGTGAGGCGCTCACCGCCAAGGTCGCCGCACTGGCCGGGGCGTGACCGCCACACTGCTGCTCGCGCTGACCGCCGGCATGCTCGGCGCGGTCAACCCGTGCGGCTTCGCGTTGCTGCCCGCGTACCTCTCGCTGTTGGTCGCCGGGGAGTCGGACACCCGCGGCGCGGTCGGCCGCGCGCTCACCGCGGCGGCCGGGCTGACAGTGGGGTACGTGCTGGTGTTCGGCGCGTTCGGCCTGGCGCTCGCGCCGCTGGCCGGCTGGCTGCGGCCCCGGCTGCCGTGGCTGACCGTGGCGCTCGGCGTGCTGCTGGTGGTGGCCGGCTGCTGGTTGCTCGCCGGTCGCCGGCTGCCCGCCCCCGGCTGGTCCACCCGGGCGCCCCGGCTGACCCGGTCCTGGCCGTCGATGGCGCTGTTCGGCGCGGCGTACGCGCTGGCGTCGCTCGGCTGCGCCATCGCGCCGTTCCTGGCCATCGTGGTGACCAGCCTCCAGGCCGGCTCGACCGGTCAGGGGTTGGCGCTGTTCGGCGCGTACGCCCTCGGGATGGGTCTGGTGGTGGCGGTCGCCGCGCTCGGCGTGGCGCTGCTGCGCGACGGCCTGGTGGCCCGGCTGCGCGTCGCCGGCGCGCTGGTGCCCCGCCTCAGTGGTCTGGTGCTGCTGCTCGCCGGCGGCTACGTCGCCTGGTACGGCTGGTACGAGCTACGGCTCGCCGCCGGCCGCCGCGACGCCTTCCAGGACCCGGTCATCCGAGCGGCCGCCGAGATCCAGCACACCCTGGCCAACACCCTGAACACCATCGGCCCAGCGCTACTGCTGGCCGCCCTCACCGCGCTCCTCCTAACGGCAGCCCTCACGAGGCGCCTCCGCCCAGACCCTGCTGATCATGAAGTTATTGCCACGACACGCCGAGGCGAAGGGCAATAACTTCATGATCAACCGCGAGAGGCCGGGGGGGTCTAGCGGGGGGAGAGGCGGTCTGTTCCTAGGCGGTCCTGGAGGACCTTGGGGATCAGGACGCTGCCGTCGGGCTGCTGGTACTGCTCCAGGATGGCGGGGAAGAGCCGGCTGGTGGCCAGCGCGGAGCCGTTGAGGGTGTGCACGAAGCGGGTCTGCTTGCCGCCCGGCTCGCGGTAACGGATGGCCGCCCGACGGGCCTGGTAGTCGCCGGCCCAGGAGACCGACGACACCTCCTTGTACTTGCCGGTGCTCGGCATCCACACCTCGATGTCGAGGGTCTTCTTCATCGACGCGCTGGCGTCACCGGCCGAGAGCAGCGTGCGCTGGTAGTGCAGGCCCAGCCCCTCGACCAGGCTCTCGGCGTGGGCGAGCATCTCCTCCAGCGCCGCGTCGGCCTGCTCCGGCAGGGTGAACTGGAAGATCTCCACCTTGTTGAACTGGTGCCCCCGCACCGTGCCGCGCTCGTCCGAGTGCGAGCCGGCCGACTCCCGCCGGTAGCACGGGGTGTACGCGAACGCCTTCAACGGCAGCTTCGGGGTCTCCAGGATCTCGTCCTGGTACGCGCCGAGGATCGCCGTCTCCGACGTGGGCAGCAGGAACTGACCGCGCGGGGCGGACGCCGCATCCAGGTGGTAGACGTCGTCGTAGAACTTGGGGAACTGCCCGGCGGCGAAGCCGGCCGAGTCCAGCAGCAGGTGCGGCGGGAGCAGGAACTCGTAGCCGGCCTTGATGTGCTGGTCGACGAAGTAGTTGAGCAGTGCCCACTCCAGCCGGGCGCCGATGCCCGTGTAGATCCAGAAACCGGACCCGCCGAGCTTGACCCCACGCTCATAGTCGACCAGGCCCAGCGCGCGGCTCAGCTCCACGTGGTCGCGGACCTTCTCGATCACCGGCGGCTCACCGAAGGTCTTGACGACCCGGTTGGCTTCCTTGCCGCCGGCCACCACGTCGTCGGCGGGCAGGTTGGGCAGCTCGCTCATCGCGTCGCGCAGCCGGGCCTGCACCTCGTCCAGCTGGGACTCCAGCTCGGCGAGCTGCTTACGCTCCGCCTCCGGCGCGGCGACCTGCGGCTCCTCGCCGGCGCGCTTCGCCTGCGCGTACGCCCGGGCCTCGGCCTTGCGGCGCTGCCGCTCGGCGTCGATCTCCGTGATCAGGGCGCGGCGTTCCTGGTCGAGCCGCTGGATCTCGTCCAGGGCTCGGTTGACCTCGGCGGGATCCAGACGCTTCGCCAGCGCGGTCGCCACCGCCTCGCGATCCTTCCGGATCAACTCCATGTCGAGCATGCTGCTCCGTACGCCTCCGTCCGGGGTTCACTGGTGAACCACCAGATGCTACCGTCGCGGCCCCCTCGGCCCGGGGCGGGGAGGTTCTACAGCCGGATCGGCATCAGCACCGAGTAGGTGTCCGCGTCGTCCGGTCGGCGTACGGCCAGCGGGGCGATCGGCCCGTCCAGCTCCAGCACCAGCTGCGGCGCGCCGGCCGCGTTCAGCGCGTCCAGC
Source organism: Micromonospora sp. NPDC005220 (assembly GCF_040607895.1). Taxonomy (NCBI): domain Bacteria; kingdom Bacillati; phylum Actinomycetota; class Actinomycetes; order Micromonosporales; family Micromonosporaceae; genus Micromonospora; species Micromonospora sp. NPDC005220. The sequence continues at coordinate 9,389 of NZ_JBEXHP010000031.1, read as the reverse complement.
AGGTAGCCACCGTCCACCCCGACCCGCAGCACGTCGCTGCCCAGGTCGGCGGCGGGGAGCAGCCGCAGCCCGCCCTGGTCGTCGACGCCGAGCACGGTGACCTCCCGGGTCGTGCCGTCGTGGTCGCGGGCGACAGTGGGGGCCGCCGGATCGACCAGCGCGGCGCGCAGCGTGGCCACGTCCACCGGGATCCGGCGCGCGGTCGGCCGCTCGCCGACGGACTTACGCAGCAGCCGGTGGTAGTCCGGGAAGTCGTACGGCAGGGCGGTGCCGGTCACCGTGCGCTCGGCCACCCGCACCCGCAGGTCCGCGCCGGCCACGGTCAGCCGGACCGGCCAGGTGTCGGCGGTGTCGAGCAGTGGCCGGAGCTGGTCCACGAGGGCCACCGGCACGAACACCCGCACCGGTGCTCCGTCGACGTCGGCCCCGGCCCGAGCCAGCGCGAGCCGGTACCGGTCGGTGGCGACCAGCCGGACGCCGTCGGGCTCCACGTCGAACAGCACGCCGGCGAGCATCGGCAGCTCCGGGTCGACGCTGACGGCGAAGCGCACCGCGTCGAGCCCGGCGGCCAGGGCGGCGGGGGAGATCAGGAGTGTGGTGGCGGCCGGCGGGGCCGGGTCCAGCAGGGCCCGGAGCCGGTCGACTTCGCGGCGGGCGTCGGTGAGCCCGTCGGCGAGCCGGCGCAGATGCGCGTCGAGCAGGTGGTGCACCACGGCCGGCTCGGCGCGTACCGCGGCGGCGATCTCCGGCACCGGCATGCCGATCCGGCGTAGCCCGGCCACCAGCCGGGCCGGCGCGATCTGCTCCTCGGTGTACCAGCGGTAGCCGGTCACCGGGTCGACCAGAGTCGGCTCCAGCACCCCCGCCGAGTCGTAGTAGCGCAGGGCGCTGACGGTCAGGCCGCTGGCCCGGGCCAGCTCGCCGATGCTGTGCAGGTCGCTCACGCTGCGCATCCTGACCCCTCGACCCGGTTGAGGGTCAAGCCGAGCGCTCCAGCACCCGGAAGGTGATGCCGGCCCGGACGAGCCGGTCGAGCAGCGCGTCACCCATCGCGGCGACCGGGGTGAGCTGGCCGGCGGCCGGCGGCAACTCGTCGAGCGCCAGGCACAGCGCCGACTCGCCGAGCATCTTCGCCGTCTCGTCATAACCGGGGTCACCGCCAGCCACCTCGGTGACCACCCGCTGCCCGCCGCCGGTGCCGACGAACCGGACCCGGAACCAGGACGACGCCCGCTGCTGGGCGGTCGGCCCCTGCCCGGACGCGAGCCGGCCCAGCAGCCAGCGTCGGCTCGGCGGCAGCTTCACGAGCCCGATCAGCGCGCCGAGCCCGGCCGCGCCGGCCAGCACGGTGGGCAGCCGCTTCACCGCGGCGAAGTGCCGGTAGCGGAAGTCCGGGCCGTACTCCGGGCGGGCCGCCGCCGAGCGGCGTACCACCTGCGGGTCGATGGTCGGCAGCGGCACGGTCCAGATGCCCAGCTCCGCCGAGCGGGCCAGCCGGCCGGGCACCGCCCGGACCCGACGGTCGGTCGGGCGCGGCTCGACCGCCCGGCGGTCCCGGGCGGCCTGGCTGGCCTGCCCGGTACGGGAGAACGCGGTGAGCGCCGAATGGTAGGTGCCGGCGGAGAACCGGCCGCCGGCGCGCACGTACCCGTCCACGGTTATCGGGACGTCGGCGGGCAACTGCTTGACGGTGAACCAGGCGCCCAGGTCGTGCGGGATGGAGTCGAAGCCGCAGGCGTGCACCAGCCGGGCGCCGGTGCGGGTCGCCTCGGCGTGGTGGCGCACGTACATGAGGTCGACGAACTCCGGCTCGCCGGTGATGTCCAGGTAGTCGGTGCCGGCTCGGGCGCAGGCCGCGACCAGCGGTTCCCCGTGGTGGATGAACGGGCCGACCGTGCTGGCCACCACCCGGGCGTTCTCCGCCACCGCCCGCAGGGAGTCGGCGTCGGTCACGTCGGCGGTGAGCAACGGCAGGTCGGTCAGGCTCGGATCGATCGCGGCGAGCCGAGTGCGTACGGCGGCGAGGCGCTGCGGGTTGCGCCCGGCCAGCGCCCAGCGCAGCCCGGCCGGCGCGTGTCGGGCCAGGTATTCGGCGGTCAGGCCGCCGGTGAACCCGGTCGCCCCGAACAGCACCACGTCGTACGTTCGCTCCACGGCCATCCCCGGAGTCTGCCATCTACCGCCGGCCATGAGGTGATCACGAGTGGGTCGTCACGGCGTGAACACGGCGCGCACGCAGCCGTCGGCCCGGTCCCGGAACAGCGCGTACCCCTCGGAGCCCTGCGCCAACGGCAGCCGGTGGGTGGCCAGGTGTTCGGTCCGCAGTTCGTCGCGGGCCATCCGGTCCAGCAGCATCGGCACGTCCCGCAGGTCCGGCCGGGCAGCGCCGCGCACTGTGAGCCGCCGCTCGGTCAGCGCACCCAGCGGGAACGCGTCGACGAACCCGCCCGTCCCGCCCAGCACCACCACCACGCCGCTCTTACGACACGCGTGCACGGCCTCCCGCAGCGCGTCCGGTCGGTCGGCGTGCTGGCCACCGAACCGGTCGGCCATCGACCGGGTCGGCGTCGTGCCGACCGCCACCACGCACACGTCCGGCCCGCGCCCACCGCTACGGTCGCGCAGCTCGGTGGCGACGTCGGTGCGGCGGTAGTCCAGCGGCTCGGCGTCGGAGTGCCGCTCGGCCATCCGCAACCGCTCCTCGTACCGGTCCACCACCAGCACCCGGGCGGCGCCGCGCAGCACCGCAGCCCGCGCGGTCAACTGGCCCACCGCCCCGGCGCCCCAGACGGCCACCACGTCGCCGGGGCGTACCGCACCCAGCTCGGTGGCGAGCCACCCGGTCGGCGCCGCGTCGGCGGCGAACACGGCCCGGTCGTCGTCGACGGCGTCCGGCACCCGGAAGGCGCTCACGTCGGCGTACGGCACCCGCACGTACTCGGCGTGGCCGCCCGCGAAGCCGCCCGCCGCCCGGGGCCGGCCGAAGCAGCCGGCGTCCGAGCGGGCCCAGTCGGGGTCGGAGCTGGCCAGGTCGGCATGGGCGTTGTCGCAGCAGGAGTGCAGGCCCTGGCGGCAGTACCAGCAGCCGCCGCAGGCGACGCTCGCGCCCACGACCACCCGGTCGCCGGTGCGGTGTCGGCGGACCCCGGGGCCGACCTCCACCACCTTGCCCAGGAACTCCGCGCCGAGCACGTCGCCGGCCCGCAGCAGCGGATGCCGGCCGGCAAGCAGCGGCAGGTCACCGCCGCAGGTGGCGCTGCGCCGGACCTGGACGATGACGTCGCGTTCGTTGCGCAGCTCCGGGTCGGGCACCTCACGTACCGCCAGCTCGCCGGCGGCCATCCAGCAGAGCGCCCTCACCCGCGGACCTCGGGACGGTCCAGCGCGGAGCGGTCCGCGCGGAGCACCTCACCGGCCTCCACCCGTTGCTTGATCTGGCGCAGTGTCCGGCGGACCAGCAGACCCGGGTCGTCGCCGACCAGGTGCGCGGCCAGCCCGGTGGGCGGGGTGACGCCGGCCACCGGCCGGGCGGCCAGCTCGGTTCCCCGGTCGCCGGGCGCCGGCCGCACCCGCACCTCGACCGCCCCGTCCAGGCGGCGCAGCGGCTCCGGCCAGCGGCCGTCGGGAAGCACCTGCTCAGGCGGCCGGTCGACGGTCACCACCTCCCACCGGGCCGGCGCGGCGGCGTGGCGGTCCGCACCGCGCCGCCCACGTGCGGCGTCGCCGTCCGCGCCCGGCCAGCCCAGCCAATGGGGTACGCGCAGCAGCCGTGCCGCCCCGGCCAGCGCCGCGCTGCCGAGGGCGGGTCCCGCCCGCGCCAGCCGTCCCATCGGTACCACCCGTCCTCCCGGTTCACGTCCCCCGATCGTCGGTCGCGGCCGGGTGAAGCGCGCTCGCCCGGAAGGGGTGAACCGGCCCGGGTCGGGTAACCGCTCGCCGACCGGGGGCGGAACGTGTGGTGGGGGTGGGGCTGGGTGCCGGAACAGAATCGGGTACGGGTCGAACCGGCACCGGGGCCACCGCTGTTGGCGTCCCGGCTGACGCCGGCGGTGCCGCCGGAGCCGGTGGTGGCCCGGCCCCGCCTGTTGCGCCGGTTGGACGAGGGCAGCGCGGGGCCGGTCACCCTGGTGGCCGCCCCGGCCGGTTGGGGCAAGACCACCCTGCTCGCGTCCTGGGTGCGGCTGGGCGGCGCTCCGCCCGACGTCGAGCCGGGCGCGGTCGTGCCCGATTCCGGTGACCTGTCGGTTTCGCCGGCCGACGACCCGGTCTCGGCGTGGATGTCGGTGGAGGCCGGCGACGACTCCGACCGGCTTTGGGCGTACCTTGCGGCGGCGCTGCGTACGGCGACCGGGTCGGCGGAGGGCGGCCCGGTGCCGGACCGGCCGCCGCGCCCCGATCAACTGGAGGCGCTGGCCGCCACGCTCGCCGACGCCGACCGGCCGGTGCTGCTGATCCTGGACGACCTGCACCGGGTCGCCGACCCGGCGGCGTTGACCGGCCTGGAGTTCCTGCTGCGGCATGCCGGGCGGCGACTCCGCCTGGTGATCGGCGCGCGAGCCGGGCTGCACCTGCCCCTGCACCGGCTCCGCCTCGCCGGCGAGCTGACCGAGATCGGCCCGGACGAGCTGGCGTTCACCGACGACGAGGTGGCCGACCTGCTCACCGCCCACGCCGCCGCGCTGCCGGCGACCGCCGTGCACCGGCTGCGGGAGCGCACCGGCGGTTGGCCGGCCGCGTTGCGCATCGCGGCCCTGGCGGTACGCGGACAGCCCGACCCGGACCGCTGGGTGGGGCAGTTCGGCGGAGACCAACCGGAGATCGCCGGGTACCTGCACGAGGAGGTGCTCGCGACACTCGACCCGGCCGAGGAGGATCTGCTGCGCCGTACCGCCATCGTCGACAGCGTCTGCGCCGACCTGGCCGAGGCCGTCACCGGTCGTGCCGATGCCGGGCAGGCGCTGGCCGACCTGGCCGGGACCGGTGGCCTGCTGCACCGGGAGGACACCCGGCCGCCCTGGTACCGGTGCGAGTCGCTGCTCGCCGACCTGCTCCGCGCCGACCTGGCCCGGTTGCCCGCCGACGAGTTGCGTGAACTGCACGTCCGGGCCGCCGACTGGTACGCGGGCGACGGCCGGCCCGCCGACGGTCTGCGCCACGCCCTGGCCGCCGGCCGCTGGGACCTGGCCGGCGACCTGTTCGTCGCGCACTGGCCGGAGCTGACCCGCTACGACCACGATCCGGTGCACGCCCCGGCCCCCGCGCCGCCACCAGCGGAGGTGATCCGCGCCGACCCGGAGACGGCGTTGGCCTGCGCCGCCGAGCGCGCGTACGCCGGTGACCTGCCGGCCGCCACCGGTCACCTGCGCGCCGCCACCGGTCACCTGCGCGCCGCCGCCGGGCACGCGGCGGGCCTGCCGGTACCACGCCGGGACCGGTTCCTGCGGTTGGTCACCGCGCTGGAGCTGACCGTGGCCCGGCTCGCCGACGACCGCGCCGAGGTCCGTGCCGCCGCCGCTCGTCTGCTGCGTACCCGTCCGGCGGAGGCCGTGCTCGCTGTCCCGGGTGATGCCGCCGCCGGCCCCGGTCCGCGGCCCGCCAGCACCGGGGTGGCCAGCTCTGCCCCGACCGCCGGTGGCGGTGGCGCGGCCGACGACCTGGACCTGCGGGCGTTCACCGGCACCGCGCTGGGGCTTGTCGAGTTGGCCGACGGCGGGCTGCCCACCGCCCGGTTCGTCCGGGCTCGGGCGGCGGCTCGGGAGGCCGGCCGGCCGCGTACCGAGCTGGTCGGCGCCAGCCGCGCGGCCCTGCTGCTCGCGGTGCGCGGCGAGTTGCGGTCGGCCGAACAGGCGGCCCGGGACGCGCTCGGCATGCCGCCCTGTCGGGGCTGGTCCTGTCGGCTCGACTGCGGTTACGCGTACCTGGCGCTCGCCGTGGTGGCGCTGCTGCGCGACCAGCCCGAGGAGGCCACCGCGCACCTCGCCCTCGCTCTCCCGGCGCTCAACGCGGCGGGCGGCTGGGCCGGCGACCCCGAGGCGGGGGACGACTGGCTGGCAGCCGCCTCCGGCGAACCGGTGGCGGCGGCGGTGGCCGCGCTGTGCCGGGCGCAGTTGCGCCGCGACGGCGGTGACCCGGCGGCCGGCCAGCGACTGCTCGTCCGGGCCCGCGAGGCGTTGGCCGACCGGCCGGCCGCCGCCGAGTTGACAGGTCTGCTGCGGGCCGTGGAAGCCGAACTGCGTGCCGCGCGGGGCGACCTGGACTCCGCCCGCGACCTGCTGGCCGGTGCCGTCGACGAGGGTGCCGACCCGGTGCTCGCGGTGGCGTTGGCGAAGGTGCAGCTGCTGGCCGGCGACGCCGCCGCCGCCGAGCGGACACTGCCGGACTGGCAGGCGCCGACGGCGAGGACCTGGCCGCTACCGGTACGCCTGGACGCGGGTCTGCTGGACGCGGTGCTGGCCGACCGCGCCGGGGACGGGCGTCGGGCCGGCCGGATCCTGGAGCGGACGCTGGACCTGGCCGGCCCGCAGGGCTGCCGAAGGGCCTTCACCCGTGCCGAACCGCCGGTGCGGGACCTGCTGGCCGCGCACCTGGACGCCGGCACCGCGCACTTCGCGCTCGTCAGTGACCTGGTACGGGGCGCGGGGCAGAGCACCACCGGGGCGGCCGCCGGCCCGAAGGGAGCGCTCGACGAGCCGCTCACCGAGCGGGAGCTGACCATCCTGCGCTACCTGCAGAGCATCCTGTCCAACGTGGAGATCGCCAGCGAGCTGTCCCTCTCGGTCAACACGGTGAAGACCCACGTCCGCAACATCTACCGCAAGCTCGACGCGACCCGTCGGCGCGAGGCGGTCCGGCGGGCGCGCGAGTTGCGGCTGATCTGAGCGGATAGCGGTCAGGCGTTGGCGGCGGCGTCCGCGGCCGTCAGCAGGTCGGGCAGGTCGTACCCGCCGTCGTGCCGAATGCCGTTGACGAACAGGGTGGGGGTGCCGTTCACCCCGCTGCGGATACCACCCACGAAATCCCGGCGCACCCGGTCCGCGTGCGCCCGGCTCTCCACCTCGGCGTTCAACTCGTCCGGCGGCAACCCGACCTGCTCGACACCGAGCGAGAGGTGCACCGGGTCGAGCTGGTCCTGGTGCTCGTAGAGCCAGTCGTGCATCTCCCAGAACCGGCCCCGGACCCCGGCGGCCTCGGCCGTCTCGGCGGCGCGTTCGGCGTACGGGTGCACGTTGGCGATCGGGAAGTAGCGATAGACCAGCCGTACCGTGTCGGCCCGCTGCCGCAGCAGCTCGTGCAGGTTCGGGTACGCGGCACCGCAGAACTGGCACTGGAAGTCGCCGTACTCGACGAAGGTCACCGCGGCGTCGGCCGGCCCTCGGACGTGATCCTCGGTGGTCACCGGGTCCCGAAGTCGGGCGGTGACCTGTAGTGGCGTACTCATCCGGCCATCACCTTCCGATCGGCGGCGAGTTGGTCCAGCGCGTCGAAGATGCCGTCGGCGCCCGGGTTGACGTCGGGCGGCGACAGGTAGCTCCAGGTCACCTTCCCCGCCGGGTCGAGCACGACAAGCGCGCGGGCCGCCTCACCGTTCGGCATGTACGCGCCGTAGCTGCGCGCCACCTCGCCCTTCGGCTCGAAGTCGGCCAGCAGAGGGAACTCGATGCCACGGCTCTCCGCGAACGCCCGGTGCGACCAGATGCTGTCCACCGACAGGCCGAGCACCACCGCCTGATACTGGGCGAAGACGGGCGCCGCCGACTGGTAGAGCGACATCTGGTCACCGCAGACCGGGCTCCAGTCGGCGGGGTAGAAGGCGAGCACGACCGGCCGGCCACGAAACTGCTCAGGCCCCAGCGGAGCCCCGTCCGGGGTGGCCGGCAGGGTGAAACCGGGCGCGGTGCGCCCCGGTTGGATCAGCCCATTCGGATCACTCATGCCACCAGCCTGCTCCCGGGGTGGGTGAGCCGGGCTCACCCACCCCGGGTGGTTCCGCGCCCGCTCAGCGCCCGCTCAGCGCCCGCTCAGCGCCCGCTCGGTGGCTCGCCCGCTCAGTGCAGCACCGGGGCGACCGCGATGTGGTTCTGCACCTCCCGGATGCCCGGCGCGGACCAGGCCACCTGCTCGACCTCGGCCCGTTCGGGCATCGAGTGCACCAACCCGGCGAGGATCGCGGTGTCGCCGTGCACCCGGACGCTGACCCGTTCGGCCTCGGTCGCTCCGGCCCGGGTGAGGGCGTCGACGATCCGCTCGGCCAGGTTGTGGCCGTCCGGCGCGCTGGCCGGTCGGACGGTGATGCCGTTGCTCACCCCGCGTACGCCGGCCAGCCGGGCGACCGCCCGTTCGGCGGCTCTGCGCTGGTACTCCCACTCGACGTCGCCGTGCAGCGTCACCCAGCCGGCCGAGACGGTGACCTGGAGCTTCTCGATGGGCACGAACGCGTCCCACTCCAGCGCGTGGCTGGCCGCCGCGGCCAGGTCGGTGTCGGCGCGCTCGGTGTTGTTGGTGAGCTGCACGGCCACGTCGTTGGCGACCGCCCGGACCGAGGCGACCCGGTGGGTGGCCCGTTCGGCGGCCCACTTCTTGGCGTAGCTGTCCACCCGACCGGTCAGGGTGACGACGCCCTCGGCCACTGTCACGCCGATCTCGTGCGGCTGCACCCGTGGTTCCCAGGTCAGCTCGTCGAGCACGGCGGACTGGATGTCCTGGTCGGTGCGATTGATCTCCGCGATGGCCATCTGTCCCTCCTCCGCTGTTCCGATGGCGGACCGGGCGGTGGCTGCGGCCGGAGGTCCGCCATGCCGCGATCCTGCCGCCGCCCCGGGTGAGCCGTCCTCGCCCGGACCGGGTGACGACGCGGCGGGGAGCTGGGCGGTACGGGTGGAGATCAGGGCGTACATCGATGATGGGAGCGCTTCCAAAGCGAGCTGATTTCGGTTACGGTAATCGCGTTCCTCGATTGCGGGAGCCGTCGCGTCGGGTGATGGAGCCAGGGCAGCTCCGTCCGTCCCCGTCGTCGTGCTCGTCCCCCGGGCCACGGCGTCACCAGGCGATCGACCCCGTCCCCCGGGCTCGATCCCGAGAGGAACCGCAGATGTGCGGGTCGGTCCGGCGTCCTCCACCGCCGCCGGTGTCCACTTCGGCCGCCGCAGCCTGCCCGTTACCGACAGCTTCCGCGCACTCCGCTGGCGGCCAGCACCTGCGTGAGCCGCCGAGCGGGTGATCCGGACGGATCGCCACCCGTACACCGGTCCGCCGGGCTGCCTGAGGGGTCCGGCACCCGGCGGACCGGGCCCCCCCCCCACCCCCACCACAACAGCAAGATAGAAGCCGGGGGGCCGGGTTTGCACCACCGCCGGCCCCCCCCCACCAGAAGGCGGCAAAAAAGAAAAACG
>NZ_JBEXHP010000030.1:0-57661 GCF_040607895.1 Micromonospora sp. NPDC005220 | reverse complement strand
CCCCGCCGCCCGCGCAGCCCCGCCCGCGCCCGCCCGCCACGCCACGCCACGCCACGGCACGCAAGATCCGCCCAACTTCTCTGATGTTGCTGTCTCGGGACCGCCGGAGGCAGCAACATCAGAGAAAGTGCGCGGATCTTGCGGTGTGCCCGGCGTCAACCGGCGGCCCGTTCGGCATGATCGCGCTCGATCCATGTTGTAGTGGTCTCGCTGACGCCGAGAGCCCCTAGATCCTGGACAACACCGTTGCGTTAGCGCTGCGGCCGGCGGGTCAACCCGTGCTGGCGAAGGGGCTCCTGGTCGATCACCGTAGGTGGAGCGAGAAGCTCGCGCCGATCGTGCGATTTCGGTTGTCGACACGGGCGGAATGCGGCTTGTGTCGGTGCAGAAATTTCACGATCGCGGAGCAGGGGTAGTGCGGGCGCGTCGATCATGCAGTTGTGGTGCCCGGCTTAGTGGTTTACGGGCGTTTTGTTGCCCACCACAACTGCATGATCGGCGAGGCGGCGCCGCTTGACGAACAGCCGTTCCGCCTAACGCATTGGCGTTGAGATCCTGGATGAAGCACGATCTTGCGTGTCGCGGGTCGCGGGTCGCGTGTCGCGTGTCGCGTGCGTTGCCGGGTCTCCCGGCGGCTGCCTGCTGCCGGCCCCGGATGCGGGCTCACTGGTAGCCGACATGGACGACCAACGTGCCGTTCCTGGATCGGCCCCCGGGTACGGCTCGAAGCCGACGCCGGTCAGCACGATCCCGCGATCATGACCATGTGGGCGAACGCCATGTCGGTCGCGAGCCGGGCCGCGTTGCGGGAGCGGTCGACGGCCGCGTCCAGGATCCCGCCCGCCACGGGGAAGTAGACCGACAACAGTCACCAATCCGTCACCTGACCGCTACGGCAGGTGTGCGCCTTTATGCTCGTGGGCGTGCCCGGACCTGCCGAGAAGGCCACTGAACTGGACCGGCGTGACCTCATCGTCACGGTCGCGCGAGAGTTGGCCGAGACGGAGGGCTGGGCGGGGGTCACCACCCGACGGCTCGCCGAACGTACCGAGATCGACATGGGTGACATCTACCGGCACTTTCCGGATCTGGAGGCGCTGATCGCCGCCGTCGCGGTGTGCGCCTTCGCCGATCTGGCCGCCGATCTCGCCGAGGCGCACGCGGAGACCGTCGGCAGCCCCGAGGGGGTCTGGCCGGCCGTCGCGACCGCGTACCTCGACTTCGCGTACACGAATCCGGAGGTCTATGACGCGATGCTCGCGCTGACCCCCGACCTGGCCCTCGGCGTGGATGGCGTGCCGGCCGCGCCGCGGGCGGTCTTCGCCGAGCTGCGGGCGGCGCTGACCCCGCTGGCCGAGGGGCGGGACCCGGACACCCTCGCCGAGGTGGGTTGGAGCCTGCTGCACGGCGTGGTGATGCTCACCCGTGGTGGCCGGCTCCGACCTGAGGGGCAGGAGGAACGCGAGGCGTTGATCGCGCAACGGTTGCTGCGGTGGCCGTGACCGCTCAAGAGCGGGCAAGAAATCATGGGCTGTGCCGCTTGTCTGCCGCCTATCCTGTCCCTCGGCCTGCCGGGCGGTGGGCGCGGGGGAGGGGACGGCATGACGGTCGGCGTGGCGGCGCGGCGACAGGCGCAGGTGTTGATTTTCGACGCGGACGACACGTTGTGGGAGAACAACGTCGTCTTCGAGCGCGTGATCGACGACTTTCTGGGCTGGCTGGACCACCCCACCCTGGACCGGGCCGAGCTGCGGGCCGTCCTCGACGACATCGAGCGGGCCAACGCGGTGGCGCACGGGTACGGCAGCAAGGTCTTCCTGCGCAGCCTGGCCGAGTGCCTGGAGCGGCTGCGCGAGCGGCCGGCCACCGACTCCGAACGTCAGGAGATCGACCGGCTGGCGGTGGCCCTCGTCGAGCACCAGGTGGAGCTGATGCCCGGGGTGGCCGATGCGCTCGACGAGTTGGCCGGCCGGCACGAGCTGCTGCTGCTGACCAAGGGCGACCAGGAGGAGCAGCAGCGCAAGCTGGACGCCTGCGGCCTGCTGCACCACTTCGCGGCCGCCCACATCGTCGCCGAGAAGAACGTCGACACCTACCGGTGGCTCACCCGGCAGCACGGCTTCGCACCGAACAGCGCGTGGATGATCGGCAACTCCCCGAAGTCCGACATCCTGCCGGCGCGGGCGGCCGGGTTGAACGCGGTGTTCATTCCGAACGCGAACACGTGGGTGCTGGAGGACGACGAGCTGGACCCGACCGACGACGGGGTGCTGCGGCTCGCCGCGTTCCGTGACCTGCTGCGGCACTTCTGACCGTACCGAAACCGAACAGCGTCTCTGACCGTACCGAAACCGAACAGCGTCATCGGTCATGATCACGTTACGTCGATCTGCCCGATTTTCACCGTGCGCGCAGTCCTGCCGCCGGTCATCCGACGTGGCTTGTCCGGCCGGTCGGAGCCCGCCTAACCTGGTTCGGCGCTCACGGCCTTTCGGGGTGTGTCGGGGCGCGTCGGCGTTCGGCGGGTGAGCACCGTGGAGCTGAGTGCGGAGTGGCCGGCTCACCCCGTTCTGGTGCGTGGCGTCGTGCCACGCCCGCGCGGCGGGTGTCGGAGCTGTCCGCTTCCTGCCGGACGCCCGAGGGGTCAGGGCCGGGTAGTTGCGGACCCGGTCCTGACCCGCCCGCGAATCGCTCGACCGTGCCGTGCGGGGCAGACCGCGCGTCGGTTCAACTGTCAGGATGGCGGCATGAAGCGCAGATCACTCCTACTCGGCGCGGCCGCAGGTCTGGCCGCCCCGGCCGTGCTCACCCCGGCCGCGCCCGCACTCGCGGCGGACCGGCCGCTGCGGCCGGCCTGGGGCACCGTCCCGATGCAGCCACCCTGGCCGGGGCGGCAGCGCCAGAACCGGGCCAGCGCACTGAAAACGCTGCCGGTGGAGACGAAGCAGGTGATCATCGTCGGGGCCAGCAGCTACACCGCCACCTACGCCACGCTGGAGGCGTACGTGCGGGCCCGCAACGGGTGGCAGCCGGCCTCGGCGGTGTTGCCCGCCCGGATCGGCTCGAAGGGCTTCAGCGACAACCACGTGGAGGGTGTGCCGACCACGCCGACCGGCGTCTACTCGATCGGCCCCACCATGTACGGCATCGCCGCCAACCCGGGCGTGCGATACCCCTACCACCGGCTGGTCAGCGGCGACTGGTGGAACGAGAACCCGTCGTCCTCGCTCTACAACACCTTCCAGCACAGTGCGACCAACCCGGGCGGGGCCAGCGAGGCGCTGTGGCTGGAGGACCCCGCGTACACGCACTTCGCGGTGATCACCTACAACATGACGCCGAACGTGCCGAAGCCGGTGCCGAACGCGGGCAGCGGAATCTTCCTGCACCAGTTCAGCAAGAGCGCCGGCCCCACCGCTGGCTGCGTCTCCCTGGCCCACGATCACCTGGTCGACGTGCTCAACTGGCTGGACCCGGCGCTGTCGCCGCGCATCGTGCTCAGCCCGTACGCCCAGCTCGGCCGATACTGAGGCCGCTGCGACTCAGCCGGCCTCGCGCCGGACGATCGCCACCGCAACCCGGCAGAACTCGTCCATGTCCGGGTTGAACCCGGCAGCGATGTCGGGATGCAGCCCGGAGCGGGTCTCCTCCAACAGTCGCTGGCAGACCTGCTCGACCGGTTCGCCGGCGTAGCCGGCGCGGACCCGGTCGGTGGCCGCCTGAAGCGCCGAGGTCAGCTGCTCCTCCAGCGGCCCGCGCAGCTTCTGCTGCACCGGGTCGAGCCCGCGGGGGTCGAGCGTGACATGTGGCTCCGACATCGGTGCTCCCTTCGTCGGCGTCCGCGATACCCCACCGCGGACGTCGGTCAAACGCCGGTCGGTACGGCGGCGACCCGCACCTGATACGAGAACTCCTCCGCCGGCTCCTCGTGGTACGACAACCGGCGGATCTGCCGGTCGTCGTCGTAGAGGGCGACGTCCACCAGGACGCCGAGGTGGGCGAGACCGATGTTCGACACCCGCTTCTTGTTCTGCAACACCGCGCAGACGCCGCCGAGCAGGGTGCTCGCGTCGGACGTACGGTGCCCGGGCGGGCAGCGCAACACCAGATCCACCTCGATCGGCCCGGGCAACGGCGTCCAGCCGGTGCGCTGGGCCGCTTCGAGGGCGGCCTGGAGCAGGGTGCGGACCCTCGTCGCCTGCCGATGCCCGGCGGCGAAGATGGACAACGCTTCGGTCTTGACCGGTGGCAGGCCGCTCACCTCGAACGTCAGGGCGAGAGCGCGGGTGTCCTGCACGACGGCACCTCCTCGTTGGGACGATCCTGCCGAACCGGGAGAGCGGGGGTGAGGAGTTCCCGCGATTACCAACCGATCGGGCAGACATGGGGTCGGCCGGAGGCGTGTCGACGGCGGCGGCGAACGCGCCGGCTACGGCGCTAGGAAAACGCTAGCCGACGACGCCCGCGCTCGGTAGTCGGTCGTTCACCCAATGGGGCGTGGCGCGAAGGCGCAGAACTCGTTGCCCTCGGGGTCGGCCAGCACCCACCACCAGTGCGCCTCGTCGAGCGGCTCGCGCAGCAGCGTCGCGCCCGCCGCGATCAACGCCATCGGCTCCGGGGCAGCCAACTCCACGTCCCAGTGCAGGCGGTTCTTCACCGTCTTCGGCTCGGGTACCCCGGCGAACACCCAGCGCTCCCATGGGAACCCGGCCGCGCCGACCACCGACGAGGTGGTCGATTCGTCCTCGACGGTGCCGCCGAGCACGCCGGCCCACCAGGTTGCCTGGGCGGCCGGGTCGAGCGCGTCCACCACCAGCTGGAACGGACCCGGATGGCTGTTGGCGTCGGCCGCGAGCGCGCAGAACTCGTTCCCCTCCGGGTCGGCCAGCACCCACCGGCCGGCGTCGCCGTCCGACTCGCTGACCAGCCGGGCGTCGTTCGGCTCGCGGACCGGCCGGGCGTCGTCCGGCTCGCGGAGCAGCTGGGCGCCGTCCGCGAGCAGCGCTGCCGGGTCCGCGCCGGCCAACCGCAGATCCAGGTGTACGCGGGTCTTGCCGACCCGAGGCTCGGGCACCTTGTTCACCCAGAGCGACTCGGCGTTGGAGCGGGCCGAACGGGGGTCGATCCGAGTGTCACCGTCGCCAGCGTCGGCCAGATCGGCGTCGAGCAGCCGGGCCCAGAAGCCGCCGAGTGCGAGCGGGTCGTTGGCGTCCAGACAGAGATCCTTGAAGCGCGCGATCATGGCCCCAGCATGCCTGGTCCGCGGGTGACCGTGGGGCAAGCGCCGTTCGGCGGTGTCAGTTGCCGTTGGGCGGTGTCAGTGCCGTTGGGCGATGCGGTGCCGTTGGGCGGTGCGGTGCCGCTCGGCGTAGGCGGCGGGCGCCTTCCAGGCTCTCGGGTCGACATGCGGGGCGCCGCCGTCGCGGTCCTCGGTGTCGCGCGCCAGTACCACGCGCGGCTTCTGCGTAGATCTTGGACAGTTTCCGTCCGCGCAGGACGGAAACTGTCCAAGATCTCCAGATCAACGCCGTTGCGTGAGGCAAGTGGCTGTTCGTCAGTCCGCACCGCCTCATCGATCATGGAGTTGTGGTGGGTGACGAAATCCACGTCTGGCACCAAAACGGGCACCACAACTCCATGATCGACGGACCGAGCCGTGATCTTGCACCTACTGTCCCGATGTATTGGGCATTCCACGCTTTTCGGCGACCGGAAACGCAAGATCGGCGCAGGCGGCCGGTCGGGGCGTGTCGTCTTCGGAGAAGCCCTCGCGTGAGGGCTTCTCCGGGTTCGCGTTCAGTGCTGCTTGGCGTACGCGATGAATGCCTTCCAGGCCGTCGGGTCGACGTGCAGGGTGCCGCCGTCGCGGTCCTTGGTGTCGCGCACCAGCACCACCGTCGGCAGGTTGTCGGCGACCTCGACGCAGGCTCCGCCGTTGCCGCCGGACCGGGTCGACTTCCGCCACTGCGGGGTCAGCATGTCCATGACTTCGCCACTTCCTTGATCAGCTCGATTGACTGCCGGCGGGGGAGCGCCTCGTTCCGCACGATCTCCCACGTCTTCGCCAGCTTAGCGATGTCCGTCGACGCGTCGACGATCTGCGCGGTGAGCTGGTTGTCGGCATAGGTCACGCGCTCGCCGTCCGGCATCTCGGCGATGATGAACTGCCCGCCCATCCCCAGATACATCCCAGCATCCGTCGGGACGACGTGCACCTGGATATGCTCCGCCGCCGCCAACTGGACCAGGTGCTCGCACTGCTCGACCATCAGGCCCGGCTGATCGAGCACCGGCCGACGCAGCACGGCCTCGTCCAGCACGGCGATGAGCTGCGGCGGGCGCGGGCGGTGCAGGATCGCCTGGCGCTCCAGTCGGGAGGCGACGATCCGGTCCACGTCCTCGGCGTCGAACCGGCCGCCGGCCAGCGTGGCGCGGGCGTACCGCTCGGTCTGGAGCAGGCCCGGCACGTACGCCAACTCGAACCAGCGCAGCGTCGTCGCCTCCCGTTCGAACTCGATCCACTCGCGCAGCCACGCCGGCTCGGCGTCGAGCCGGGCCAACCTCTCCAACATGCGCTGGAAGCGTCCGCCGGTCTGGTGGTGGGTGTCGACCGCCCTCATGTACTCCTTCGTGGGCGGTCGTCCGCCCGTCTCCACCGAGCTGACGTGTGAGCCCGAATAGCCGATGCCCCTGCCGAAGTCCTCCTGACTGAGCCCCGTTTCCGCCCGGAGCAGACGCAACTCCTCCAGCACGTAGTCGGTGACGGTCCCCATCGATTCCCCAACTTTCGCTCAGTGTGGCTCGGCGCGTCCCTCATCTGTGCTCGCCTGGACCGTGAGCTGCACGGATGGCGCGAGCACGTATCGACGGTAGTCGCCCCATCACCAGACTGTCACCAGTGGCGGGTCCGCTGGTGGCCGGAATGGCGGCGGTGGGCCCTGCCCCCGGGGTCGCTCCCGTCTCCCCCTTGCGGGAGCGGCCCCTTCCCCGAGGAGGTCAATGTGTTGAGCGCGATGCGCCAGCAGCCCGCCGTGCGGTGGCGGTGATGGTGGTCCGGCCACCCGTCCCGCACGTCGCCATGCGCCCGCTGTGGCGGTGCCGGAACTGTGGCACCGAGTGGCCCTGCCAACCGGCCAAGCTCGCCCTGCTGACGGAGTACCGGACCGACCGGACCGCACTGCTGATCTACCTGGGCACGCTGATGCACGAGGCGACGAACCAGCTCACCCAACTCCACCCGGATCACCCACCGGCCCGGATGACCGAGCGCTTCCTCTCCTGGGCGAGAGCCCAGAGCTGACGCTCGGCCCACCGTGGTTCATCCGGCGAAGTGGATCAGCGGCACCCCGTCGGAGTATCCGGGGCCCTCGCCGGTGAGCACCGCGGCGTCGTGGGTCAGGCCCGCCACGGCGGCCGCGGCCAAGTCGAAACGGCGGGTCCTGCGCTGCCAGAAGGTCAGCTCCGGCAGGTCCTGCGCCCGCTCCGGCAACAGTGCGCAGGCGGGCAGGGCCAGCAGCTTGTGCAGCAGGGCCAGGTCCTTGCCGGTTGCCATGTTCAGGGCTTCGGCGGCTGCCACCACCGGCACCCCGAACCGCACCCCGTCCTCAATGACCTCGTGGACGGGCTCGCCCACGTGCACCGTCCGGAGGACGGCGTATCCCAGCAGGGCCGACCGGTCCAGGATCAGTCGGACCGGTCGTTGCGGCTCAGAGGTCATGCGGCGTCGGCATGGGGTGCAGCGTCGTCGCCGTTCATCTCGGCCTCCATGGCGGCGCGGATCTTGGCGCGCTCCGCCTCGAACCGCTCCGAGGGCCACTCGGCTTCCACGCCCAGGCGACGGGCCCGAGCCTCGGCGACACCCTGGTCAGTGATGTGCATGCCGGCGGCCAGCAACAACTCCTTGTGCTCCTCCACCCGCCTGCGCCGACGCACCGACTCGGTGACGTAGGCGCTGGCCATGCGGTTGCCCTGGCTCTCCAGGATCTGACTCACGTCCGGGGGGACGGAGATCGTGAAGCGGCGCTGAGGCTCTGTCATACGCGCAGCTTACACCTGTCATACTGTTGCGCCTTCGACCGTCAGGCAGGTTTGACATTCGTGGCATCTGGGTGGGGGGTGTCGGAAGCGACCCGGCCCTCGCGGAGCGACAGGCGGCGGGCCAGAACCGTGGCGCCAGCGAGTGCGGCCAGAACCATGCCGATCTCGGCGACCACCACTGCCGGTGCCGTGCTGTAGTCGGTGGACCATGCGAACGCGATGGTGATCGGCGTGATGATGATGCCGGCCGCCGGCAGGAGCATGCTCATGATTCGGGCTGTCTTCTGGATCCTGGGCAGGTCGCGTAGTCGAGTCCTGACCGCGATGACTGCCCCCACAGCGACCACGGCGGCCGGTACGCCGTAGTAGACGGCGACGGCGAGCTGGGTCGGCACGTGGATCGAGCGGGGGGCATCGAACATGCGGACGAACGCCGGGTAGGCAGCCATCAGGAGGCCGTAGCCGAGCACAGCACCGAGCACCGCGCCGATCAGTGCGGTGCCGAGAATTCGGCCGTAGCCTCGGCGCACTCGTCGGACGCCAGCCTCGTCGGCAAGCCGGCGTGCGAAGCCGGCCACGTCACCGCCGATCAACTGCACGGGATCGCCGCCGTCGGCAGCCGCGGCCCGCAGATCGAGGCGCAGGTCCGCGGCAAGTGCCGCGCGGTCGGCCGAATCGACCCCGTACGCGCGCCACGCCTGGTCGGCTTCGCCCAGAAGACTGTCGATGATGTCCATGGTCAACTCCTCGTGGGGCTGTGCTCGATCGGGTCGAGAACGGCGTTAACGGTGTCGGCGAAGCGATTCCACTGTTTCTGCCAGGCATCCAGGTGGATCCGGCCGGACCTGGTCAGGGCGTAGACCTTCCGGGGTGGGCCGGTCGGGCTGGCCTGCTGTTCATGAGCGACAAGGTCAAGTCGGCGCATCCGGGTCAGCAGTGGATAGATAGTGCCGTAGCTGATTGCGCCGAAGCCGGCGGTCTCCATCCGCCGAACCAGCTCGTAGCCGTGCGCGGGCTCCCGTGCTAGCAGCGCCAGGAGGCACATGTCCAACGCGCCCCGCAGGAGTTGGGTCTGCCGGTCGTTGTCATCAATCGACTGACTCTCTGCGGCTACCATGCGGCACATAATAGCTTGGTAGTTGGCGTCGCGATATACCGGAACTGGAGAGTCGCCGACCCGATCCAGGTGCGGCAGGCCCGCCGTCTGCTGGGCTCGCCGTCTTCCGGGCTCGCCGTTTAAGCGCGTGATCGACTCGGCTTTCAGAAAAGCGGGGCTTCCCTGCCGTGGTGACAGCCCGACTTGCAGGAAGTTGAGTCGATCACGTGCGCCGGGCCCAGACCGCCGGTCGCTGCGCGCACGCTCGCTGTGACGGCCAGGTTTCGCGAGGTTATGGGCGGGGCAGAGTAGCCGCTACAGAGCATCCGCGCCGGAGTTTCCGCAGCTTGTCGGCTCGGAATCGGCTCGCCGTGCGCCGGGGCACGGATGCCCTCCCCGGTCTTTCGCCGAGGAGAGGGGGAGGGCGATGACGGACCCCGAAACGGCTCGACACCGACGCCGGCCGGTCGTTCGGCTGGGCGCGGCGGCTGCCGCGCTGGCACTCGTCGCGCCGCTGGCCGCGTGCGGCACGGACGAAGCCGGCGGCCCACCGACGATCAACCTGTACTACCCGCCCGAGCAGAACCTGCAGAAGGTCGTCGACGACTGCAACGCGCAGGCCCAGGGGCGGTACGAGATCGCCTACCGGGTGCTGCCCCGGCAGGCCGACGACCAGCGCGTGCAGATGGTGCGCCGGCTGGCCGCCGAGGACAGCGGGATGGACCTGCTCGGGCTGGACGTCACCTGGACCCAGGAGTTCGCCAGCGCCGACTGGATCCGCGAGTGGACCGGCCAGGACAAGGCCGAGGTCGAGCAGGGCACCCTCGCCGGGCCGTTGGACACCGCCCGCTACGAGGGCAAGCTGTACGCGGCGCCGAAGAACACCAACGTCCAGCTGCTCTGGTACCGCAAGGACCTGGTGCCGCAGCCGCCGACCACCTGGGACCAGATGATCGGCGCCGCCCAGCAGCTCAAGGATCAGGACAAGCCGTACCAGGTGCTCACCATGGGCGCCCAGTACGAGGGTCTGGTCGTCCTCTACAACACCCTCGCCGAGAGCGCCGGTGGAGAGATCCTCAACGACGACGGTACGCAGGCCGTGATGGACGACGGCACGGTCCGGGCGTTGGAGCAGCTGAAGAAGTTCGCCACGTCCGGCGTGACCTCGCCGTCGTTCAGCAACGCCACCGAGGACCCGGTTCGGCTGGAGTTCCAGTCCGGCGCGGGCGCGTTCCAGGTGAACTGGCCGTTCGTCTACCCGGCCCTGCAGGAGGCGAACCCGGAGCTGGCCAAGCAGGTCGGCTGGGCTCGGATCCCCGGCATCGACGAGGGCACCCCCAGCAAGGTCACCATCGGTGGGGTCAACCTGGCGGTCAGCTCCTACTCCAAGCACCCGGAGCAGTCCTTCGAGGCGGCCCGGTGCATCCGCAGCGCCGAGCACCAGAAGTTCTCCGCCATCAACGACGGGGTGCCGCCCACCATCGAGGCCGTCTTCGACGACCCGGAGATGACCGAGGCGTACCCGATGAAGGACACCATTCTGGAGGAGCTGAAGGAGCCGGCGACGCGTCCGCTGACCCCCGCCTACCAGAGCATCTCCACAGTGATGTCGGCGATCCTGTCGCCGCCGTCCGGGATCCGTCCGCAGCAGACCGCCGACGAACTGCGCGACGCCATCGCCGACGCCCTCCAGTCGAAGGGGGTCCTGCCATGAGCGCGGACACCGTCACCGGGAAAACCACGACACCGGCCGTGCCCACCCAGCGTGGCGGCCGTCGTAAGCCCCCGTTGAGCGAGAACAAGAAGGCCGAACGCAGGCTCGGTCTGCTGCTCTGCGCGCCCGCCGCGCTGGTCATGATCGCGGTGACCGCGTACCCGATCATCTACTCGGTCTGGCTGTCGTTGCAGCGCTTCGACCTGCGCTTCCCGGACCAGCGGGAGTTCATCGGGCTGGAGAACTACGTCACCGTGCTCACCAACGAGTTCTGGTGGACCGCGTTCGGGGTGACCACGCTGATCACGGTGGTCACCGTCGCCGTCGAACTGGTGCTCGGCATGGGCCTGGCGATCATCATGCACCGCACCCTGGTCGGTCGCGGCCTGGTCCGCACCTCGGCGCTGATCCCGTACGGGATCGTCACAGTGGTCGCCGCGTTCTCCTGGCGGTACGCCTGGACGCCCGGCACCGGCTACCTGGCCGACCTGTTCAGCGACGGCGCGCCGCTCACCGAACGGGCCAGCTCGCTGGCGATCATCATGCTGGCGGAGATCTGGAAGACCACCCCGTTCATGGCGCTGCTGCTGATGGCCGGGCTGGCGCTGGTGCCGGAGGACCTGCTCAAGGCGGCGTCCACCGACGGCGCGACCGCCTGGCAGAAGTTCACCAAGGTGATGCTGCCGGTGATGAAGCCGGCGATCCTGGTCGCGTTGCTGTTCCGCACCCTGGACGCGTTCCGGGTCTTCGACAACATCTTCGTGTTGACCGCCGGCGGCAACGAGACGTCGTCAGTGTCGATGCTCGCCTACAACAACCTGATCCGGGGCCTCAACCTCGGCATCGGTTCGACGATGTCGGTGCTGATCTTCATCACCGTGGCGATCATCGCGTTCGTCTTCGTGAAGCTGTTCGGCACCGCTGCCCCGGGCAGCGACGACGGGGAGAGGCGCTGACATGGCTGTCGAAACCACTACCAGGGCAAAGCTGCGCTGGGGTCTGCTCGACGTCCTCGTGGTCGTCTTCGCGCTGGTCCCGGTGCTGTGGATCGCGTCGTTGTCGTTCAAGACGCCGGCCACCCTCACCGACGGGAACTTCATCCCCCGGGAGTGGACGCTGGACAACTACCGGACCATCTTCGACACCGACCAGTTCGTCCGGGCGCTGGTCAACTCGATCGGCATCGCGCTGATCGCCACGCTGATCGCGGTGGTGCTCGGCGCGATGGCCGCGTACGCGATCAGTCGGCTGGACTTCCCCGGCAAGAAGCTGCTGGTCGGCGTCTCCCTGCTGATCGCGATGTTCCCGCAGGTGTCACTGGTCTCGCCGCTGTTCGAGATCGAACGTCAGCTCAAGATCTTCGACACCTGGCTCGGGCTGATCCTGCCGTACATCACCTTCGCGCTGCCGCTGGCGATCTACACGCTGTCGGCGTTCTTCAAGCAGATCCCGTGGGACCTGGAGAAGGCCGCGAAGATGGACGGCGCCACCCAGGGGCAGGCGTTCCGGCGGGTGATCGCACCACTGGCCGCGCCCGGGTTGTTCACCACGGCGATCCTGGTCTTCATCTTCTGCTGGAACGACTTCCTGTTCGCCATCTCGCTGACCTCGACCGAGCGGTCCCGCACGGTGCCGGCGGCGTTGTCGTTCTTCACCGGCGCGTCGCAGTTCGAGGACCCCACCGGGGCGATCTGCGCCGCCGCCGTGGTGATCACCGTGCCGATCATCCTGTTCGTCCTCTTCTTCCAGCGTCGCATCGTGTCCGGTCTGACCTCCGGCGCAGTCAAGGGATAGGTGAGTAGTCATGGCTGACATCGTGCTGGACAAGGTGAGCAAGAGCTTCCCGGACGGGACCGTCGCCGTGCAGGACGTCGACCTGGAGATCGCCGACGGCGAGTTCGTGATCCTGGTCGGGCCCTCCGGCTGCGGAAAGTCCACCACCCTCAACATGATCGCCGGGCTGGAGGACATCAGCTCCGGTGAGCTGCGCATCGCCGGCCAGCGGGTCAACGACAAGGCCCCCCGGGACCGGGACATCGCCATGGTGTTCCAGTCGTACGCGCTGTACCCGAACATGACCGTGCGGGAGAACATGGCGTTCCCGCTGCGGCTGGCGAAGCTCGCCAAGGAGACCATCAATGAGAAGGTCGACGAGGCGGCGAAGGTGCTGGAGCTGACGTCGCTGCTGGACCGCAAGCCGGCCAACCTCTCCGGCGGGCAGCGTCAGCGGGTCGCGATGGGCCGGGCGATCGTCCGCCAGCCGAAGGCGTTCCTGATGGACGAGCCGCTGTCCAACCTCGACGCCAAGCTGCGGGTGCAGATGCGCACTGTGGTGTCCCGCCTGCAGAAGCAGCTCGGCACCACCACCGTCTATGTCACCCACGACCAGACCGAGGCGATGACCCTCGGCGACCGCGTGGTGATCATGCGGGGCGGCGCGGTGCAGCAGGTCGGGCCACCACAGGAGCTGTACGACCACCCGCGCAACCTGTTCGTGGCCGGCTTCATCGGCTCCCCGTCGATGAACTTCCTGCACGCCGCGGTGCAGGACGGCAGCCTGCACACCGCCCTGGGTCAGGTGCCGCTCGGCGACCGGGTCCGCCAGGAGCTGGAGGCGGCCGACGCGCCCCGCGAGCTGATCCTCGGCATCCGGCCGGAGCACTTCGAGGACGCCGAGCTGGTCGACGACGACAGCCGTCGGCGGGGTATGGAGTTCGAGGCGCCGGTGGACATCGTCGAGTCGATGGGCTCGGACAAGTACGTCTACTTCACCGTCGAGGGTGAGAAGGCCAGCGCCGCCGAGTTGGAGGAGTTGGCCGCCGACGCGGGCGCCGCCGACTTCGCCGGCACCGGCGGCAACCTGGTGACCCGGTTGTCCGCCGAGTCGCCGGTCGCCGAGGGGCAGACGCGGCGGGTCTGGCTCAACCTGGAGAAGATTCACCTGTTCGACCCGGCCAACGGCCGCAACCTGACCCTGCACGAGGGTCGGGCCGCCGGCGCGCTCGCCGACTGAGCGTCCAGCCCGCGCCGATCTTGCACTTTCGGCTGTCGATACAGGTGGAATGCCCCCTGTGTCGGGACAGGAAGTGCAAGATCGGCACGGCACGGCACGGCGCGGCACGGCGCGGCACGGCGGGGCGGGGGCGGGGGCGGGGGCGGGGATGCGTGCCCTGCGGCGGGTGGCCAGGCGTGGCAAGGTGGTCGGAGGTCGCATCGCGAGGCGGGGGGCGGGATGGACCGACGACTGGCCGCGCTTGCCAAGGCGCACGGAGTGTCCACCTGGTACGAGGACTGGCGGCACCGCCGCGTCGAGGTCGCACCGGAGACCGTGGTGGGTGTGCTGGGGTTGCTCGGCGTGGACGCCACCAGCCCGGCCGCCGTGGCCGACGCGCTCGCCGCCGCCCGCGCGGTGGACCGGACCGCGCTACCACCGACCGTGGTGCTCACCGAGGGCGTGACGCGCGCGTTGCCCGGCCCGGCGACGGTGTCCCTTGAGGACGGTGGCCGCCGCGCGGTCGACGGTGAGCTGCCAGCGGACCTGCCGCTGGGTTGGCACCGGCTGGCCTGCGCCGACCGGGAGGTGACAGTGGTGGTGGTGCCGCGCCGGCTGCCGGTGCCGCCCCGGGCCTGGGGGTGGATGCTCCAGCTCTACGCGCTCACCTCGGAGCGCTCCTGGGGCATGGGCGACCTCGGCGACCTCGCCGAGTTCACCGGTTGGGCCGGTGCCGCCGGGGCGGGGCTGGTGCTGCTCAACCCGCTGCACGCGGTCGGGCCGGCGCACCCGGTGGCCACCTCACCGTATTCGCCCGCCAGCCGACGCTTCGTCAACCCGCTCTACCTGCGGGTCAGCGACACCGCCGCGTACCGTGCGGCGGACCCGGCGACCCGGGCCGTGGTCGACGCGTTGCGTCCCGACCGGGGTCCCCTGATCGACTACGACGAGGTGTGGGCCGCCAAGCGGCGCGCCCTGGAGTTGCTGCATCCGTACGCCCAGGCGGTGGACCTTGCCGCGGACCCGGCGCTGACCAGCTTCGCCACCTGGTGCGCGCTCGCCGAACGGCACGGCAACGACTGGCGTGCCTGGCCGGCGGAGCTGCACCACCCCGACGCCCCGGCGGTCGCCGAGCAGCGTCGGCAACTCGCCGACCGGGTGACCTTCCACGCCTGGCTGCAACACCTGTGCGACGAGCAGCTCGATGCCGTGACGGCGGCGGCCCGCTCGGCGGGAATGCCGGTCGGCGTCGTACATGATCTGGCCGTCGGCATCGACCCGGGCGGCGCGGACGGGTGGCAGCTCGCCGACGTGCTGGCCCAAGGGGTGCGGGTGGGTGCGCCGCCGGACGACTTCAACCAGCTCGGGCAGGACTGGGGGCTCGCCGCGTGGCGTCCGGACCGGCTCGCCGCCACCGGCTACACCGCCTACCGGGACATGCTGCGCCGCGCCCTGCGGCACGCGGGTGGCCTGCGGGTCGATCACGTGGCCGGCCTGTGGCGACTGTGGTGGGTGCCGCCGGGCGGCGGCGCGGCCGAGGGCACCTACGTGCGCTACGACGCCGAGGCGATGCTCGGCATCCTCGCGTTGGAGGCGCACCGGGCCGGTGCGGTGGTTGTCGGTGAGGATCTCGGCACGGTCCAACCGGCGGTGACCCGAGGGTTGCGGGGGCGCAACATGCTCGGCTCGACAGTGCTGTGGTTCGCCCGCGACGAGGCCGGTGACTTCGTCCCACCGGCCCGGTGGCCGCGCAACGCCCTCGCCACCATCTCCACCCACGACCTGCCCACCGCGCCGGGTTTCCTGACCGGTGAGCACGTGCGGGTGCGCGACGAGTTGAAGCTGCTCGGCACCGACGTGGCGGTGGAGCGGGCCCGCGCCGCCACCGATCGGGACCGGCTACTCACCATGCTGCGCGCCGAGAACCTGCTGCCCGAGCCGGCGCCGCAGCTACCGACCGTGACTGTCGCCTCTGAGGGTGCAGAGCAAAGGACGGATGACGATCCGGCGTTGCCCGATGCGACTGCGACACCCGACGACGGCGAGGTGGTGGTGGCCATGCACGCCGCGCTCGGGGCCAGCCCGACCCGGCTGCTCGGTGTCTCCCTGTACGACGTGTTGGGCGAGGTACGCCAACCCAACATGCCGGGCACGGTGGACGAGTATCCGAACTGGCGGCTGCCGCTGCCGGCCAGCGTGGCGCAGATCCGCGTGGACCCCCGGGTGACCCGGATCGTCGACCTGCTCAGCGCCGCCCGCCCCCGACCGGCCGACCCGGCACCGCCGAAGCAGTGACGCGCCGGCTGGCAGTGACGCGCCGGCTGGCAGTGACGCCGCCGGCTCAGGTCAGCCAGTCGAAGCGGGCCGGCAGCCCGAGGAAGTCGGCGTAGCGCCCGAGCGCCTGCTCCACCCGGGCCCGCGCGGCTACGTCGAGCGTGCTGAGCGGCTGGATGGTCACGGTGACCGCGACGCGGCCGATCTTGCGCTTCCACACGCCCACCACCCGACCGGCGCGGACCACGGTGGCCTGGAAGATGCCGTTGTTGCCCGGCACCACGGCCGCCTGGTGGGCGGGGTCGAGCATCAACGTGCGGTCCCGGAAGCCGAGCAGGTACTCATCGAAGCCGGGCAGCGCCAGCACGTCGTCCGGCGTGTCACGTGGCGCGTCGGCCACTGCCGCGTCGACGTACATCGGCGTGCCGTCGACACCTACCGTGCTCAGCGCGTCGTCGGCGGCGGCCAGGCCGCGCCGGGCGTCGGTGACGGTGAGGCCGCTCCACCCGGCGAACTCGCGGTCGGTGACCGGGCCGTGCCCGCGCACGTAACGGTGGGCGAGAAGCGCCAGCGCCTCGTCCCGTTCCAGCCGACGGGACCGGGGCGCCCACTCGTCGAGCAGGGCGAAGGTCTGCTCGGTGCCGACGTTCGGCGCCACACAGGTCATGCCGCGAACGCTGGCATACCACAGCAGGTGGTAACCACGCTGCCCGTCGGTGCCCAGGCCGGCCGCCCGCAGGGTGGCCAGGCACTGCGCGCGGGTGAGTCGACCGCCGCCGGCCAACGCGGCGCCGAGAACGTCCACCGCCCGGTCCGCGTCCGCCTCGGTGAGCCCGAGCTGCGCCCGCCGCGTCGCCACGCCGGCCAGCGATCGTACGCCGGTCAGCTCCAGCATCCAGCGGGCGTCGGCGGCCGGGACGAGGTGTACGGTGCCCCGCATCGGCCAGGTGCGCAGCGCCTCCCGCCGCTCCAGCGCGGCCTGCACGTCGGCGACGCTCCGGCCGGGTAGTCGAGCACCCAGCGACCACAACCCGCTGGCCAGGTCCTGTGCCTGCATCGCGCCGAACCACTCGACCACCTCGGCGACGGTGTCGGGCCGGATGCTCGGATGGGGACGTAGCAGCAGGCTGGTCATCCGCAGCGCCAGGGCGTCGGCCGCGCTGAGGTCGACAGGCATCGAGCGCTCCTTTTTCGTGCCGGGCGGCCAGCCTAGGGCCGACCACCGACACTCCTGCTGATGGGAGGCGTAACGGCGGTCGTCGGGGGAAAGCGGCTGGCCGGAAGTGCGCGCGCCGCGCGTACGGAGGGGAGTCCCATGACTGCCGCAAGCGAGCCGGCCCGGGGTTCCGGCGTAACGGCCGGGTCCCGGAGCCACCGTGGGGACGCCCGTGCGAAGACGAGCGCCGCCGCGACCTTCGCCCTGGTGTTCGGAGTGGCCGCTCTGTTCAGCGTGTTGACGGCGATCCTCGCCTGGCTGGGGCTGGTGCTCGGCATCATCGGGATCATCCTCGGCATCGTCGGCCTCAAGATGGCGCGCCGACCCGGGGTCACCGGTCGTGGCGTGTCGATCGGCGGCCTGGTGCTCAGCATCATTGCCGTGCTGATCGGTCTCGGTCTGGCCGCGGGAATCACCACGTTCGTCAACAACGAGAACGCGGTGAACCGCCTACAGACCCAGGTCGACAAGCTGCGCGACAAGCTCTGACGCCGGGCCGCTACCGGTCACGACCGGCCCCAGTAGGGTGGGCGGCGTGCTCCGCCAGGTCACCGCGATCCGCTACGTCACCCCGCTGCGCGAGGGTGGGTCGCTGCCGGGCGTGGTGGAGGCCGACGACCTGGGCACCTACGTGGCGAAGTTCCGGGGCGCCGGGCAGGGGCCCAAGGCGCTGATCGCCGAGGTGATCTGCGGTGAGCTGGCCCGCCGGCTGGGGTTGCGGGTGCCGCCGCTGGTGGTCCTCGACATCGACCCGGTGATCGGGCGGGCCGAGCCCGACCAGGAGGTGCAGGAGCTGCTGCGCAACAGCGGTGGCGCCAACCTCGGGATGGACTTCCTGCCCGGGGCGCTGGGCTTCGACCCGGTGGCGCACCCCGTCGACCCGGCGCTGGCCTCCCGGGTGCTCTGGTTCGACGCGTACGTGGAGAACGTCGACCGGAGTTGGCGCAACCCGAACCTGCTCGTCTGGCACCGGGAGCTGTGGCTGATCGACCACGGTGCCTCGCTGTACTTCCACCACAACTGGCCGCGCGCCGAGGCCGCCGTGCACCGGGCCTACCGCGCGGAGGATCACGTGCTGGCGCCGTACGCGTCGCGGCTGGCCGAGGCGGACGCCGAGCTGGCCCCCCAGGTCACCCCGGAGCTGCTCGCCGAGGTGTTGGCCCTGGTGCCGGGGGAGTGGTTGACCGCCGCCGACTTCGAGACGGCCGACGGGGCGCGCGGCGCGTACCTTGATCACCTGTCCCGCCGGGTCGCCCGCACGGCCGACTGGCTGCCATCGGGGAGCGGGGCATGAGGCAACCCTTCGAGTACGCGCTGATCCGGCTCGTGCCCCGCATCGAGCGCGGTGAGCAGATCAACGTCGGGGTGTTGCTCTACTGCCAGCAGCGCGACTTCCTGGCCGCCCGGACGCACCTGGACGCCGACCGGGTTCGCGCGCTGGCACCCGACGTCGACCTGCCGGCGGTGGCCGCGGTGCTCGACTCCTGGGACCGGACCTGCTCCGGTGACGGGCCGGCGACCCGGATGCGGCTCGGTGAGCGGTTCCACTGGCTGGCCGCGCCGCGCAGCACGATGATCCAGACGGGGCCGGTGCACACCGGCCTCACCGTCGACCCGGCGGCCGAGCTGGACCGGCTGATGGCGACCCTGGTTCGCTGACCGAGGCGGGACGGACCAACCCCTGATCGCGCTACGCCAGCGCCGTTGCCGGCGGAGCGCGATCCCCCGTTCAGGTGCCCGGTGCGGGGCGGCGGCTCGATCCCGCCGGCACCGATGGCATCAGGATCGCCGTCCGCGGGCGGCGTCGGGCCGGAACGACCGGGAAGTTGCGGAAAACTTGAGCCGGCGGACCGGTAACCGGGGGCGCCGGGGGGCTGTCGTTAGATCGCGCCCGCAGCGGGTAGTCGCGGGAGCTGATCCGAGACGAGAAGGGGACACTCTGATGGCTGCCCAGACCAAGGTAGCGGTGATCTACTACAGCGCCACCGGCATCACGTACCAGATGGCGCAGGCCGTGTGCGAGGCCGCCGGGGACGCCGGTGCCGACGTGCGCCTGCGCAAGGTGCGCGAGCTGGCACCGGATGAGGCGATCCGCTCCAACTCCGGTTGGCAGGCGCACCACCTGGAGACCCAGGACGTGCCCGAGGCGATGCTCGACGACCTGGCCTGGGCCGACGTGGTGATCTTCGGTGCGCCGACCCGGTACGGCATGATCGCCGCCCAGTTGAAGCAGTTCATCGACACCACCGGCCCGCTCTGGGCGCAGGGCACGCTGGCCAACAAGGTCTACTCCGCCTTCACCTCGACGGCTACCGCGCACGGCGGGCACGAGACCACGCTGACCTCGCTCTTCAACGTCTTCTACCACTGGGGCGGTGTGGTGGTCACCCCCGGTTACACCGACACCAGCCAGTTCATCGCCGGCAACCCGTACGGCCCCTCGCACACCAGCAACAACGGGGAGATCGCCCCGGACGCCGTGGCGCTCGAGGCCTGCGCGCTCACCGCCCGGCGCTCGGTGCTGCTGGGGACCGCGCTGAAGGCGGGAATGGCCGGCTGACGAGCGAGGCGACCGGTGGCGAGGGCGGGGGCTCTCGGCCCGTCCCCGCCACCGGTCCATCCAGCCCTACCCCCGGACCAGGCTGACTATGCGCCTTTACGCGTCGCGGACAGCTCGTCCGGGCTTGACGCGGGTAGCAACTCGGTCACCAGCTCGCTCAGCACGGCGAGCCCGTCCGGGCTGAGCACCGACTCCGGGTGGAACTGCACCCCGGCGAAGCCGCGCCCCCGCAGGGCGTGCACGGCGCCGTCACCCGGGTCCCGGGCCAGCTCCACCGGCCCGTACGCGGTGGCCAGCCGGTCGGCGTCGGCGCGGGCGGTGAAGGTCGAGTAGAACCCGACCCGGCGGGTCCGGCCGAACACCGGCACCTCCCGCTGCAACCCCTGATAGGGCGCCTCCCGGCGGTGCAGCGCCAACCCCAGCAGCCCGGCCAGCACCTGGTGGCCGAGGCAGACGGCGAGGGTGGGACGGCCGGTGGTCAGCAGCCCGGTCAGCAGTTCCCGCAGCGCCACCATCTTCGGCGCGTCCACGCTGCCCGGGTCGCCCGGTCCGGGACCGGCCACCACCAGGTCGTAGTCGTCGACCGGGCCGCCCTCGTGCCACGGCCGGGTGGTCACCGCGAGACCCAACGCGCCCAGTTGGTGGGCCAGCATTCCGGTGAAGGTGTCCTCGGCGTCCACGATCAACACCCGGCGGCCGACCAGGCCGGGCAGTCCGGGAGCGTCCGGTGACCGCTGGTCCAGCCAGAACCGCGCCAGCGGCGCGTTACGCGCGGCCAGCGCGTCGCGTACCGCCGGGTCGTCGGTCATCCGCGCGACCAGCCCGCGGTCGCCCACGGACGCCGCCGGACCGAGGCCGAGCGCGGCCAGCACACCGGCGGCCTTGGCGTGCGTCTCGGCCACCTCGCCGGCCGCCGTCGAGTGTCGGACCAGGGTCGCGCCGACCGGCACCCGCAGTCGGCCGGTGGGGGAGATCTCGGCGGTACGGATCAGGATCGGGGCGTCGAGCGTCTGCCGACCGGCCTCGTCGTGACCGAGCAGCGCCAGCACACCCCCGTAGTAGCCCCGGCCCCGGCGCTCGTGCCGGGCGATCACCCGGCAGGCGTTCTCGATGGGGCTGCCCGTCACGGTGGGGGCGAACATCGTCTCGCGCAGCACCTCCCGCACGTCACGGGTGCCCCGCCCGGCGAGCAGGTACTCGGTGTGCGCCAGGTGCGACATCTCCTTCAGGTACGGCCCGACGACCTGCCCGCCGTGCTCGGCGACGGTGGCCATCATCTTCAGCTCCTCGTCGAGCACCATGTACAGCTCTTCGATCTCCTTCGGGTCGGCGAGGAAGCGCAGCAGGGCCGGCCGGTCGACGACGCCACCGGGGCAGCGGAAGGTGCCGCTGATGGGGTTCATCATCACCAGTCCGTCGTCGACGCTGACGTGCCGTTCCGGGCTGGCCCCGACCAGCGTCCGCGCGCCGGTGTGCACCACGAAGGTCCAGTAAGCGCCGCGTTCGCCGATCAGCAGCCGGCGCAGCGCGGCCAGCGCGGCCCTCAACGGTGGGCCCTGCACGGTGGCGTGCAGGGCGCGGTGGATGACGAAGTTCGCGCCCTCGCCGCGGCCGATCTCCTCGGACAGCACCCGCTGCACGGTCCGCGCGTACTCCTCGTCGCTGACGTCGAAGCCGGCGTCGGTGGTGTGGACCGGTTCGTCGGGCAGAGCGGCGAGCGCGTCGGCAAGCGTGATCCGCTGGTGCTCGCGGACCTGGAGGAACTCCAGCGGGGCGCCGTCGTCGACGCAGGCGAAGCCGCGTTCGGTGATCTGCCGGTACGGCACCAGGGCCAGCGTCCGTGCCCCGGCAGGACCCGGCGGCAGTGGTATGTCGGTGAGCCCTTCAACGGTGTCGACCGGGCCGGTGAACAGGTCCAGTTCGTCCGCGCCGTCGCGGCGCAGCAGCGCGAACGGGCCGGGGTCGACGCCGTGGGCGACGGCGGCGAGCAGGTCGGTCAGGTGGGTCATGGGGTGTCTCCGTCGGGCTGGGCGCCGCCGTCGGGCGGCCCTCCGGCCGGGGAGATCCGGCGACCGCCTCGATGGCGGCCGCGTGGTTGGAGCTACGCGCGGGAGATGGCCGCCGGGTCGGCGGGCCACCAACTGGTCAGTTGCGCGAGCATGCGATCCACCCTACGCGCCCGTCGGCCGGCTGGCACGGGGTAACTTGACCGGCGATGAACATTCTCGCGCTCGACCTGGGCACCTCCTCGGTACGCGGGCTGGTGCTGGACGCGGACACCCAGCCGCTGCCCGGCGCCCTGGCCCGCCGCAAGGTCGACCTCGCCATCGGCGACGACGGCACCGGCACGCTGTCTGCTCGGGACTATCTGGCGAGCCTGGTCGAGTGCCTGGACGAGCTGGCCGACTCGGGGCACCTGCACGACGTCAGCCTGGTGGCGATCTCCGCCCAGTGGCACTCGGTGCTCCCGCTGGACCGCGACGGCGCCCCCCTGGGCCCGGTGGTCACCTGGCTGGACACCCGGCCCGCCCCGGTCGGGCGTACCGCCGGGCCGGCCGACCCGGACAGCTTCCACCAGCGCACCGGCTGCTGGTGGCACCGCTCGTACTGGTCGATGCGGTTGCCCTGGTTGCGCGCGCAGTCCGGCACCCCGATCGCCCGGTTCGTCGGTCTGCCCGAGTACGTGCTGGGCGAGCTGCTCGACACCGCGCCCATGTCGATCTCCCAGGCCTCCGGGACCGGTCTGCTGGACCTGCGCACCCTGCGCTGGGACGAGGAGGCGCTGACGCTGGCCGAGGCGCGACCGGGGGACCTGCCGCCCCTCGGCGAGCTGGACTGGCACGGCCGGCTCCGGGTCGACCTGGCCCGTCGGTGGCCGCAGTTGGCGCAGGCCCGCTGGTCACCGCCGGTGGGTGACGGTGGGGCGTCGAACGTCGGCTCGGGCTGCGTCGACCCGAGCCGGGCCGCCGTCACAGTGGGCACCTCCGCCGCCGTACGGCTGATGCAGCGGATCCCGGCCGGTGAACCGATGCCCCGCCTGCCGGAACGGTTGTGGCGGTACCGGGTCGACCACGACCACGTGGTGACCGGGGCCGCGTACGCCAACGGGGGCAACCTCTTCGCCTGGGCGGACCGGGAGCTGCGGTTGCCCCGGGGCGCCGAGCTGGACGCGGCGTTGGCGCTGGTGCCGGCGGGTGGTGGCCGACCGGCGAACCCCCGCTTCGGTGGCGACCGGGCGCCCGGGCTGGCGCCGGCGGGCAGCGGTGAGCTGCGCGGCCTCAGCTTCAGCACCACCTCCGTGGACATGCTGGCCGGGCTGATGCAGGGGCTGTGTGAGCTGGTCGCCGAGGATCTCGGGGTGCTGGAGTCCACAGTCGACAAACCGGTCGGCGTGGTGTTGGGCGGCGGTGCGGTGGCCGCCTCGGTGTGGTGGCGGCAGGCCTTCGCGACCGCGCTCGCGCCGCGACCGGTGGCGCATCAACGCAACCCGGAAATCGGCGCCACCGGTGCCGCGTTGGTCGCGCTGGGGCGCTTCGGTGACGCGATCGAGCTCGCCGACATCGGCCGGACGGACGAGCTGGTTTTACCGACCACGGCAGGACGTTCCCACCCGCAGTATCCTTCCTGAACCTTGGCCTCGCCCGGGCCGTTGACAGCGGTACCGAGCCTGGTTGGATGGACTGCGCTCCCCCGACCGCGGTGGACGCGGTAGGACGGAGGAAGCAGGGTGGCGGCAGGTCCCGACCCGTCGAACGGCACGGTGTCGAACCATCGCCGGCGCCGCTTCGACGTCCGAGTCGTTCCGCATCGACGGCGGTCGCCGTTCCGGCTGCGCGACTGGCGGATGAGCACGAAGCTCGCCACCGTGCTGGTGGTGCCGTCGATGGCGTTCCTCCTGCTCGCCGGGGTGCAGACCAGCACGCTGGTGGGGCGGACCACAGCGTTGAACGACTTCTCCAGCCAGGTCGGCATCGGCCGGCAGATCACCGCGGCGGTGCACCAGCTCCAGCAGGAGCGCGACCGCTCGGCGGGGGAGCTGGGTGACCTGCGTAGGGGCGGTGACCGGCAGACCGCGGAAAATGACCTGAAGCCGTTGCAGGCGGCCACCGACAAGGCCATCGTGGACCTCAGCCGGGCCGCCGAGCCCCTGGCCGACGCGGACGCGTCCTGGCGGGTCGCCTTCTCCGAGGCGTTGGAGGCGTACGACCAGGTGGTCGACATCCGTCCGGCGATTCCGCCGGCGGTACTCAGCAGCGACACCATCCTGAGCAACTACCACCGGGCCGTCGGGGCGCTGCTCGACCTGCTCGCCGAACCGACGCCGGGTCAGAACCAGCCGGCGTTGAACGACGCGGTGCTGCGCTACGTCCAGCTGGCCCGGGTGAAGGAGCTCTCCTCCCGGGTGCGGGCGCAGCTCTACGCCGCAGCCCGCGCCGGTGCGTACGGCACCGAGGACCGGGTGGTCCTCGCTGACCTGCGTGGCCAGCAACTCACCGCGCTCGGCGCGTTCCGGGTGGCCGCGACCAGTGATCAGATCCGCCGCTACGACGAGACCTCGGTGTCGCCGATGTTCCTGCTCGCCACCGGGTTGGAGGAGCGCAGCCTCTCCTCCGGCGGGGCGTCGCCGCAGGTGTTGCCGTCGGAGCAGTGGTGGTCGGCCAGCCAGCAGCGCCAGGAGCTGCTGCGCCAGCTTGAGGCGGGTGTGCTGGACGACGCCGTGCGGCAGGCCGAGGAGGCCAGCGACGACCAGCTGCGCACGACCCTGCTGGTCGTCGGTGGGATCGTCACGGTCCTGCTGGCCGCCCTGCTGATCTCGCTGCTCATCGGGCGGTCGGTCGCCCGGTCGATGCGCCTGCTGCGCAGCCAGGCGCTGCGGATCGCCCAGATCGAGTTGCCGGACGCCCTGGACCGGCTGAAGACCGTCACCGGCGGGGTGCCCCGCATCGAGGTCGCGCCGGCGGTGGTCCGCTCGCTGGACGAGATCGGCGAGCTGGCCGAGGCGTTCGTGGCGGTGCACCGCAGCGCGGTCACGGTCGCCGTCGAACAGGCGATGATGCGGCGCAACGTCAACGCGATGTTCGTCAACCTGGCCCGCCGCAGCCAGGTGCTGGTGGAGCGCCAGCTGGAGCTGCTGGACGACCTGGAGCGCGAGGAGAGCGACCCGGACCAGCTGGAGAACCTGTTCAAGCTCGATCACCTGGCCGCCCGGATGCGCCGTAACGACGAGAGTCTGCTGGTGCTCGCCGGCACCGACTCCACCCGCCGGTGGAACCGGCCGGTCGGCCTCGGTGCGGTGCTGCTGGCCGCCGCGGCCGAGATCGAGCAGTACCAGCGGGTCCGGATCGAGTCGGTGGCCGACGTGCACGTGGTCGGGCACGCCGTCGGCGAGCTGGTGCACCTGCTGGCCGAGCTGCTGGAGAACGCCACCGCCTTCTCCCGCCCGGACACCGTCGTGGTGGTGACCGCCCGGCTCGGAGCGGGCAGTCCGCTGGTCGAGATCGTCGACCATGGTCTGGGCATGAGCCCGGCCGCGCTGGTGCAGGCGAACGAGGTGCTGGCGAGCCCTCCGGCTGCGGACGTCGCGACGGTGGAGCGGATGGGGCTCTTCGTGGTCAGCCACCTGGCGGCCCGGTTGGGCCTCCGCGTGCGGTTGGAGGGCGGCGAGGACGGCCTGGTCGCCCGGCTCGCCCTGCCCGCGGAGTTGCTGGCTGCGCCGGGCAACGTGGAGCTGGACGCGCCCCCGTCGGCGCGGATGCTGGCGGCGAGCGCGGCGCGCGGGGCGGCTCCGCCGCCCGGGGCGGTCCGGCAGGCCGCTGCCCCGATGCCGGGCGGCGCGGTGCGGGACCTGCCGGTGGCCGGCCGCCCGCCGGGCGTCGGCGTGCCGCGTCAGGGCCGCCCGATGCCGGTGCGCGCCGAGGACGTGTTGACCCCGGCCGCTGCGCGCGGTGCCGGCGGGGGCTGGTATTCGCGGCAGGGCCCGACCGCGCCGGCGGCGCCCGCACCGGCGGCGCCGCCGACCATCCCGGTGACCGCCGGCACCAACGAGCGGGGACTGCCGGTGCGGGTGCCGATGGCGCAGTTGAGCGCGGTCACCCGTTCGGCACAACCGACGACGGCACCGACCCGCACCGACCCGGACCCGGAGGCGGTCGGCGGCATGCTCTCGCGGCTCTACAGCGGGGTACGGCGCGCCGAGGCTGAGGACACCACCGAGATATCCGTGCCACCGTCCGGGGGGCACGACGAAGGGGGACGACGACAGTGACGACGTTGAGCCAGGAGGCGCGTGACCTGAGCTGGCTGGTGAGCGCGTTCGCGGAGCGGGTGCCGGGTGTGGCGCACGCGGTGGTGGTCTCCTCTGACGGGTTGCTGGTGGCGATCTCCGATCACCTGCCCCGGGACAACGCGGACAAGCTCGCCGCGGTGACCTCCGGGCTGATGAGCATCACCGCGGGCGCGGCCCAGATGTTCGACGGCGATGTGGTCAAGCAGACGGTGGTCGAGATGGGTCGTGGCTACTTTCTGGTGATGCAGATCCGCGACGGTTCGATTCTGGCCACGCTGGCGGCCGGTGACGCGGACATCGGTGTGGTGGGCTACGAGATGGCCCGGCTGGCGAAGCAGGCGGGGGAGATGCTCACCCCGGCCCTGCGGGCGGAGTTGCAGCAGGCGTTGCCCCGCTGAGTGTGCCGGCCGTGGCCCGGACGGTCACCGGCTCACCCGAGCCGAGCCGTCCGGGCCCGGCCGTCCGGGTGGCGACGCGTTCAGAAGCCGCCGTCGGCGATGACGGAGCGGTACCAGGTGGCGCTGTTCTTGAGCACCCGCCGCTGGGTGGCGTAGTCCACGTAGACCAGGCCCCAGCGCTGCTCGTAGCCCTGGTCCCATTCGAAGTTGTCCATCAGTGACCAGACGTGGAAGCTCTCCAGCGGTACGCCGTCGGCGATGGCCCGGTGCGCGGCGGTGAGGTGGTCGCGGAGGAAGTCGATCCGACCGGTGTCCTGGACGGTGTCGTCCGCGCCCAGCGTGTCCGGTGTGGGCAGCCCGTTCTCGGTGATGGTGAGCGGGATCGGGCCGTAGTCGCGGGTGATCCGGGTCAGCAGGTCGTACATCCCCTCGGGGTAGATCTGCTGCCACTCGGCCTCGGAGGTTGCCCAGCGGTGCGCGGTGCCGCCGTCGGCGGTGACGTAGATCGGGGTGTAGTACTGCACGGCGAGCAGGTCGATCGGCGCGGAGATGATTTTCAGGTCGCCGTCGCGGATGCCCTGGACCATCCGGCTCTGCGGGCCCAGGTCGGCCAGCAGGTCCTCCGGGTAGCTGCCCTTGAGCAGCGAGTCGAGGTAGAGGCGGTTCTCGTAGCCGTCGTAGAGGTGGGCGGCGGCGGCCGCCTGCGGGGAGTCGTCGGTGGGGTAGCAGGGGTGCAGGTTCAGTGCCGGGCCGATCCGGCTGTCGCTGCCGCTGGCCCGCAGCGCGCCGACGGCGAACCCGTGGGCGAGTTGCAGGTGGTGGGCGACCAGGTAGGCGGCGTCCGGGTCCTGCCGGCCGGGGGCGTGGTGGCCGGTGAGGTAGCCGTTCTGCACCACCGTCTTGGGCTCGTTGATGGTGAGCCAGGCCGGCACCCGGTCGCCGAGGGCGCGGAAGACCACGTCGGCGTAGTCGGCGAAGCGGTGGGCGGTGTCGCGTGACTCCCATCCGCCGGCGTCCTGTAGCGCCTGCGGGAGGTCCCAGTGGAACAGGGTGGCCATCGGGGTGATTCCGCGTTCGTGCAGACCGTCGAGCAGACGGCGGTAGAAGTCGAGGCCGCGCTGGTTGGGCGTGCCGGTGCCGTCGGGCTGGATCCGGGGCCAGGAGATGGAGAAGCGGTAGCTGCGCAACCCGAGGTCGCGCATGAGGTCGAGGTCCTCGGCGTACCGGTGGTAGTGGTCGATGGCCACGTCGCCGGTGTCGCCGTTGCGGGTGCGCCCCGGGACGCGGCTGAAGGTGTCCCAGACCGACTCGCCGCGCCCGTCCTCCTTGGTGGCGCCCTCGATCTGGTACGCGGAGGTGGCCGCGCCCCAGCCGAAGTTGTCCGGGAAGCGCAGCGGGCCGGCGGGCCCGATAGGTATCGACATGGATTCTCCTCATGGATACGGGGCCACCGCCGAAAGATTCGGGAGCGCTCCCATGATAGGGCAGACGCTGCCGGCCGGTCAGCCGGCCGTCATGACGGCCGGCGCTGGCGGGTGGGAGGCGGTGTGTGGGCCCCGGGCAGCGAACGAGGCCGTCCGGGCGGCGCGGCGCGCCTGTCCCGTCGGCCTCTTTTCCTATCGTGTACGGGGGTTTAGTGTGGGGACGGGGGAGGGCAACCCCCGTCCCCACCGTAACTGCACACACACGGGCGGAATTTAGGTCCTGCCGTGCGTGTCGCGCGGGAGCCGGGCCACGCGAGTGGCTCTGGTTCCACCTCCCTCCCTGTGGCGGGACGATGGCTGACGACGGCGTCCGGGCTGGCCCGTCGTCGGCCCTCGGTCTGGTTCCCTGAGCTCGTCAGAGACGACCCCAGCGATCTTCTTGTTGGAACCTTGTCGATGGAAGCGCTCCCATCGACCGATGTTGCGACTGTAACGCCCGTCACGCCTTTGTGAAAGCCCCAAAACGAGATCGAAACAAGGAGCTGATCCGGCGCTCCGCGCGCTTGTTGTGGGAGCGCTTCCATGGCACACTGTCGATTCGACGCGACAGGAGCCACATCGCGCGAGTGCGGGTCCACCGAGGGCAACCGGCAGCACCAGCTCCGGTCACGGTCACCCAATCAGCCGGCGGGACCCCCTCCCGTGCGGGCCGCACCGCCGTAACCCCGGCCGGGCCCGGGGAAGACCACCTTCCCGGCGCCTCGACATCCCCGCGGACCACCACCCTCGCGGGCAGGCGCCTCGCCGGGGACCATCCCGGCCTGGTCCGAGGAGACACCGCGCACATGAGACAACTGGCAATACGCCGCCGCGTGGCGCTCGCCGCCGCCGCGCTGCTCGCCATCGGCGGGGTGACAGTGCCTGCCGGCGCCGCACAGGCCGCGCCCGCCTGCGACGTGGTCTACGCGACCAACGACTGGAACACCGGCTTCACCGCCAACGTCACCATCAAGAACCTGGGCGACCCGATCAGCAACTGGACGCTCAAGTGGACCTTCCCGAACAGCGGCCAGCGGGTCACCCAGGGCTGGTCGGCCAGGTTCAGCCAGTCCGGCAGCGAGGTCACCGCGACCAACGAGTCGTACAACGGCAACCTCGGCACCGGGGCTTCCACCACCATCGGCTTCAACGGCGCCCACACGGGGAGTAACCCGAAGCCCACCGCGTTCACCCTGAACGGCACCCCCTGCAACGGCACCCCGGCCAACCGGCCGCCGACGGTCTCCCTCAGCCTGCCGACCGGGCCCTTCACCGCGCCGGCGGACGTGCCGCTGACCGCCACCGCCAGCGACCCGGACGGGACGATCAGCAAGGTCGAGTTCTACCGCAACGGCCTGCTGATCAACACCGACACCAGCGCTCCGTACGCCTACACGCAGGAGGACCTGCCGGCCGGCAGCTACACCGTCCAGGCCAAGGCGTACGACAACGCCAACGGCATCGGGGTCGACGAGAAGGCGTTCACCGTCGGCACCGCCACCGGCCCGACGCTGATCGCCACCCCGTCCGCGGTGAGCGTCAACGAGGGTGGCACCACCACCTTCAACCTGAAGCTCAGCGCCGCGCCGACGGCCAGTGTGCCGGTCACCCTCACCCGCACCGGCGACTCCGACATCACGGTCTCGCCGACCAGCGTCACGCTGACCTCGAGCAACTGGAACACCGGGGTCACCGTCACGGTCGCCGCGGCGGAGGACACCGACACCGTCGGCGGCGCCGCCACCATCACCGCCTCCGCCACGGGCCTCGCTTCGCTGGCGGTCACCGCCACCGAAATCGACAACGACACCCCGGGCGGCGACAACGCCTACATCAAGAAGTTCCTCGACCAGTACGGCAAGATCAAGAACTCGGGCTACTTCAGCCCCGAGGGCGTGCCGTACCACTCGGTGGAAACGCTGATCGTGGAAGCACCCGACCACGGTCACGAGACCACCTCGGAGGCGTTCAGCTTCTGGCTCTGGCTGGAGGCGAACTACGGGCGGGTCACCCAGAACTGGGCCCCGTTCAACAACGCCTGGACGGTGATGGAAAAATATATAATTCCGAATCATTCAGACCAGCCAACGGCTGGCTCCGCGGGCACCCCGCAGTACGCGGCGGAGTACAACCTGCCCAGCCAGTACCCCTCGGCGCTGAACCCGAACATCCCGGTCGGGCAGGACCCGCTCCGCTCGGAGTTGCAGTCCACCTACGGCACCGGCGACATCTACGGCATGCACTGGCTGATGGACGTCGACAACACCTACGGCTTCGGCCGCTGCGGTGACGGCACCACCAAGCCGGCCTACATCAACACCTTCCAGCGGGGCACCCAGGAGTCGGTGTGGGAAACCGTTCCGCAGCCGTCCTGCGACACCTTCAAGCACGGCGGTCAGTACGGCTACCTCGACCTGTTCGTCAAGGACACCGGCGCCCCCGCCAAGCAGTGGAAGTACACCAACGCCCCGGACGCCGACGCCCGCGCCGTGCAGGCCGCGTACTGGGCGCTGACCTGGGCCAAGGCGCAGAACAAGCAGGCCGACGTCGCGGCCACCATCGCCAAGGCCGCCAAGATGGGCGACTACCTGCGGTACGCGATGTTCGACAAGTACTTCAAGAAGATCGGCAACTGCGTCGGGGCCAGCACCTGCCCCGCCGGCAGCGGCAAGGACTCGGCGCACTACCTGCTGTCCTGGTACTACGCCTGGGGCGGCGCGTACGACACCAGCCAGAACTGGTCCTGGCGGATCGGCTCCAGCCACAACCACTTCGGCTACCAGAACCCGTTCGCGGCCTGGGCGCTGACCAACACCCCGGAGCTCAAGCCGCAGTCGTCGACCGCCGTCGCCGACTGGACCAAGAGCTTCGATCGGCAGCTGGAGTTCTACACCTGGCTGCAGTCCGCCGAGGGCGGCATCGCCGGTGGCGCCACCAACAGCTGGGACGGTAGCTACGCCCAGCCGCCGGCCGGCACCAGCACCTTCTACGGCATGTTCTACGACGTCGACCCGGTCTACAACGACCCGCCGTCGAACCAGTGGTTCGGCATGCAGGCCTGGTCGATGCAGCGCATCGCCGAGCTGTACCTGCAGACCGGCAACGCGAAGGCCAAGGCGCTGCTGGACAAGTGGGTGCCGTGGGCGATCGCCAACACCACTCTCGGCACCAACTGGTCGATCCCGTCGGACATGGCGTGGACCGGTCAGCCGACCACCTGGAACCCGTCCAACCCGCAGCCCAACACCAACCTGCACGTCCAGGTCACGGTGAAGGGCCAGGACGTTGGCGTCACCGCCGCCTACGCCCGGACCCTGATCGCGTACGCGGCCAAGTCGGGCAACGTGGCGGCGAAGGACACCGCCAAGGGGCTGCTCGACGCGCTGTCGGCCGCCAGCGACGCCAAGGGCGTCTCCACCACCGAGAAGCGTGGCGACTACGGGCGCTTCGATGACGTCTACAACGCGTCCACCGGGCAGGGCCTCTACGTCCCGCCGGGCTGGACCGGGAAGATGCCGAACGGCGACGCCATCGCCGCCGGCAAGAGCTTCCTCGACATCCGGTCCTTCTACAAGAAGGACCCGGACTGGCCCAAGGTGCAGGCCTACCTGGACGGTGGTCCGGAGCCGAGCTTCAACTACCACCGGTTCTGGGCACAGGCTGACGTCGCCATGGCGTACGCCGACTACGGCAGCCTGTTCCCGAACGGCTGAGACGACCCGGGGTGGGTGGCGTGCACCGCCCACCCCGGGGTCCGGCCCGGGTCCGGGGAACGACGGACCGGGGCCGGCGGACGGCCTGACACCCACGGTCAGGCCGGGGTGGGCCGGCCATCTGGCCGACGCAGCGGATCGGTCGGCCCGCCCCACCGCCCGGACTGAAGCCAGCCGCGAAAAAGCCCAGAATTTCGGGCCGTAGCGGGATCACACCGAGGTCCGTGACGGAGTAACGTACGTCACCGGAGAGGCCGCTCCCCCCGTGGCGGCCTCTCCACTTTTTTGCCCCGGCTCCGGGCGCTTCTCCGCCCCGGGGCCGGCCGTCCCCGGCCGGGTCAGCGCGGCGGCGCCACCGGGTGACGCAGACCCGGGTGCCCGGCCGGCAGCGACCGCCGCAGCACCACCCAGCTCAGTGCCAGCGCCGCCGCGACCAGCGGCCAGGTCAGCGCCACCCGGGCCACCACCAGCGCGAGCACCTGCCCACCCAGGTACAGCGGCACGAACACCGCGAGCCGCAGCAGGTAGGTCGCCGTCCACACCCAACTGGCCCGGCCGTACCCGCGCAGCAGCACCGGGTCGCGCCGCCACCGGGCGCGCTGGCCCAGCACCGCACCGACCAGCACGCCGAGCAGTGGCCAGCGCACCACGATGCTGACCGTCCACGCCAGAGCGCTCGCGGCGTTGGACAGCACCTGGATCAGAAAGAAGTTCTCGGCCCGGCCGGTGCGCACCGCGATCAACGCCGCGACGCAGACGGCCAGCAACCCGATCAGCACCGAGCGCGGGCGGTCACCCCGACGCAGCCGTACGCCGGCCACCACCGCGCCCACGGCCAGCGCCGCGCCGACCCCGCCCCAGAGCGACTCGCCGCCCAGCAACCAGCCCACCGCGAACGCCAAAGGCGGCAGAGTCGCGTCGATGGCACCGCGTCGCCCGCCCAGCAGGTCCGTCAGCGACTCGGCCCGCGCCGACCCACCCGGACCGACGTCGGCCCGCGCCGGCTTACCCGGACCGACGTCGGCCGTGCGCTGCTCCGGACCGGGTTCGGCCGGGCCGCTGTCGCGTTCCGGTGTTCCGCTCACCACCGCCTCCTCGCCTCCGGCACAACCTAACCGGCGACTGACGGCGGGCCACCGCTTGGACCGCTGACACCTGCCGCTACGGTGTGCGGATGCGCGCGACGGCACGGGGATGGACCGCGGTCTGGTTGGTCGTACTGGCCCTCATCCAGGCGGCCGCCTTCCTCGCCGTGTGGCGGGTGGCGGTGCACTTCGAGATCGG
This sequence comes from Micromonospora sp. NPDC005220, assembly GCF_040607895.1. Taxonomy (NCBI): domain Bacteria; kingdom Bacillati; phylum Actinomycetota; class Actinomycetes; order Micromonosporales; family Micromonosporaceae; genus Micromonospora; species Micromonospora sp. NPDC005220. Next base: position 24,628 of record NZ_JBEXHP010000030.1, on the reverse strand, counting down.
GCAGTGGGTGGACACTGTCGCCCTCACCGGCAACCGGATCGGGCAGGACACCATCGACGGTCCGGTCGACCGGATCCTCAACGCGATGTCGGTGGTCTCGCTGCTGGCCGCCACCGCGACGATCGGGTTCATCGCGCTGCTCCGGCGGCGGATCGCCCTGGCGATCACCGCGACCCTGCTGATCGCCGGAGCGAACGTCACGACCCAACTGCTCAAGTACGGGCTGAACCGGCCCGACTACGGCCTCGACCCGGAACGCGCCGCCGTCGGCAACAGCCTGCCCAGCGGGCACGCCACGGTGGCCGCCTCGGTGGCGGTCGCGCTGATGCTCGTGCTGCCGCGCAAGGTGCGGGCCGCCGGTGCCTTCATCGGTGCCGCCTACGCCGCCGTCGCCGGAGTCGCCACCCTCTCCGCCGGCTGGCACCGGCCCAGCGACGCGGTCGCCGCGTACCTCGTGGTGGGTGTGTGGGCGGCGCTGGCCGGGCTGCTGCTGTTGGTCACCCAGCGGGAGCGGGCCGAGGTCGCCCCGGGCGACGCGCACCGGCTCGCGGCGCTGGTGCTCGGGCTCGGCGGGGTGCTCGCCCTGGTCGCCTGCGGGCTCTCCCTGTCCTGGTTGCTCGACCTGCGCGACACCGGGCCGGAGGAGTTGGCCCGCCGCCCCCTGTTCGTCGGGTACGCGGGCAGCGCCGCCGGGATCGCCGGCACGATGGCCGTGGTGATGGCGTTGGTGCTCAGCGTCGTGCACCGGCTGGTGCCCCGGGTCAAGGGCTGAGCCGTCCGATGGAGCGGGTCCGCGCGGCGTTCTCCGCCGAGTGCGCGCGGTTCACCGAGATCCTGGCCGAGCTGACCCACGATGATCTCAGCCGGCCCACCGACTGCCCTCCCTGGAACGTCCGGGACCTGATCGGGCACGTCCGCACCGGGGTCGGCCGACTGACCGACATGCTCGCCGCGCCCGCCCCGCCACACGCCGAGGTGGACGCCGCCGGCTACTTCGGCACGGCGAAGTTCACCGCCGAGGTCGACGCCGACCGGATCGCCGACGGCCAGCGGGACGCGCTGCGGGTGGACCGGGCGGCGCTGGCGACCGAGTTCGACCGGGCCTGGCGGGCCACCGAGGCGGCGGTCGCCGCCGCGCCGCCCGACCGGGTGGTGCGAACCCGGCACGGCGACGCGATGCGCCTCGGCGAGTTCCTGCGGACCCGGGTCGTCGAGGTGGGCGTACACGGGTTGGATCTGGCCGCCGCGCTGGGCCGGCCCCCGTGGCTCACCCCACCGGCGGCCGTGGTCATCGCCGAGCTGCTCACCGGCGGACGACCGACACCGGCCGGGTTGAGCTGGGACCGGCTGACCCTGATCCGCAAGGCCACCGGCCGGGCGGTGCTGACTGTCCCGGAACGGGCCGCGATCGACGCCGCCGGCTTCCGGTGGCTCGCCTTCGGCCGCTGACCCCTGGTCCTTGCCCGACCGCGGCCGTCAGCGGCGGCTGCCGTCCCGCTGGCGCTGCCGGGTCAGCTCGCCGAGCGGGGCGCGGGGACGTGCGGGGCGACACCGCGCAGGTGTGTCAGCACCACCGGGTCGATCCGCCCCGGCACCAGCCGCTCCTCCAGGTTCTCCAACCCGGCCCAGGAGATCAACGCCGCTTCCGTGCCGTCCTCGTGCACCGGATGGCCGAGCGCGCCGAGCAACGCCGCCACCTCGGCGGCGACCGCGCCGCTCAGGTCGAGCAGGGTGGCCGGGTCGGGCCGGCCGAACAGCATGGTGTGCACCGTGAGCAGGCGACCCAGCTCGGCCACCGGGTCCGGGTGGTCGTCCACCCGAAGGTCCACCACCACGTCGCTGGTGCCGCCGTACCCGCCGCCGCGCTCGACCACCAGCAGGCCGGCGCTCTGCCGACCACGCCGGTCGCCGCCGGCCTCGTCGCCGGCTCGCAGCGCGGCGACCAGCCGCTCGGCGAACGGCAGCGCGGTTCCCGCCTGCCAGGCCGCACCGAGCGCGTCGACGACCTCCGGCCCGGTGAGCACATTGCCCTGCGCGGCCCAGCCGTCGCCGGTCCGCCCGCCGGCCCACAGATGGCAGGCCGGCCCGGTCCAGGTGGCCCCCGAACCGCTGGCCCCGACGACGCCGAGCTGGCGGTGTTCGCGCTGGGGGTCGGCGGCGATCAACCCGGCCACCACGTCGGCGGCGGCCACCCCGGTCCGTAGCAGGGTGAGCCCCTGCGGGCGGTAGGCGAGGTTGACGTGCGCCTGGGTGGCCAGCGCGCCGACCTCGGCGGCGGCGGCCGGCACCAGCGCCCCGGCGGCGAGGAACTTGCTGGCGACGGCCACGCCGTGCAGGCGGCCGTCGGCGGAGCGGGCGACGAGCGAGAAGGTCACCGGCCGAGAGTAACCCTGCGCGCTGCCGCGGCATTTACGCGCGACGCTCAGAAGGGTGGCGCGGCGGCCTCCGGTGGTGCACCGCGGGCCCGACGGGCGTCGGCCACCGCGACCGCGGCCAGCACCAGTGCCCCGACCGCTGTCGCGATCACACCGGGCAGGTGCAGCAGCGGCACCGACGACAACAACAGCACCGTGAGGGCGATCCACCGGGACGGGGAGACCCGCGCGAACACCTCGTACTCCAAGCGGGCCCGGCCGGCCAGGAACAGGACCGGGCCACCGAGCACCATGGCCAGCCACGCTGCCGGGATCCGCTCCAGCGGATCTTCGATGATCAGCTCATATCCGATCGCGGTGGAAGCGAGACCGATCACCATCACCAGGTGGGTGTCGGCCGCGGAACGGCCGATGTTGGCGGGGTGCCGGGCCTTCGTCACCGCCTCGCCCAGGATCTGCCCGGCCCGCTGCACGTAGATCCGCCACAGCACGATCGAGGTGGCCAGCGCCAGCGCGAACGCCCAGGCGTGTCCCTCTTCGTACGGCCCCTTGCTGTACGCGAAACCGGCCACCAGGATCGTCTCGCCCAGCGCGACGAGGAAGAACTGTTGATACCGCTCGGCCAGGTGATCCCCGGCGATCTCCCACTTGGAGACCGTCGAACGGCCCAGGCCGGGCACCGGCCAGCCGAAGCGGGCGGCCAGGTATTCGATGGCCAGCGCCGCCGACCAGAGCACCACCTGCGCGTTGATGCTCAGCATCGCGCCGCTGATCCACAGCACCCCGCTGACACTGAAGATCACCGCCATCCGCACCTTCAACCGGCGGTACGGGTGCGCGCCCAGCGCGATCGACAGGATCACCGGCCGGGTCACCTGCGCGATCACGTACGCCACCGCGAACATCAGCGCGGTCTCGCTGAACGCCCGAGGGATCGCCACCCCCATCAACATGCTGCACACCAGAGCGGTGATCACCACGGTCTGCAACGGCGCCCGGTACGGGTCGTACCGGCTGGTCGTCCACGCGGTGCCCTGCCAGACCGCCCAGAGCGCCAGCAGCAACAGCAGTGTCTTGCCGCCGCCGGTGACCGTTGCCCAGGTGTGCTCCGGGCCCGGGTCCAGAGTCAGATCCTCGAACGCTCGCGCTGAGATCCGGGTGAGCGCGAAGACGAACACCAGGTCGAAGAAGAGTTCCAGAAACGTCGCCCGGCCGGGCGTGGCCGCGGCTGGCACCGGCTCCAGGTGTCCCGCCGCCCTGGAACCCATGGTCAGCGGCCTGCGCCGTCGGTCCGGTCCACCTCGAAGTGGTAGCACTTCCCACCGGCCGGTACGGCCGGAAACCGGCGATTCTGCCCAACCCGGGGATCTTGCTCGGGCCCGCGTCAACGGGCACGATCGATCAGTGACGAATCGATGGGGCATGACCGTGCCGTTGGGCGGGATCGCGCTGGCGCAGCACGACGCGGCCTACGCGGCCCTCGACCGGGCCGGGTTCACCGACGTGTGGTCGTCCGAGGTCGCCGGGACGGACGCGTTCACCCCGCTGGCGCTCGCCGCGGCCTGGCAACCCGGGCTGCGACTCGGCACCGCGATCACGCCGGTCTTCACCCGGGGCCCCGGGCTGCTGGCGATGAGCGCGGCGGCGCTGGCCGAGGCCGCGCCGGGCCGGTTCTCGCTCGGCATCGGCGCGTCCTCACCCGTGCTCGTTCGGGACTGGAACGCGGTGCCGTTCGACGAGCCGTTCCGCCGCACCCGCGACGTGCTGCGTTTCCTGCGCGCCGCGCTGAGCGGCGAGACCGTCGACGAGGTCTACGACACCTTCGCCGTCCGCCGGTTCACCCTGGAAAGGCCCCCGGCGGTGCCGCCGACGATCCTGCTCGCCGCGCTGCGCCCGGGGATGCTCCGGCTGGCCGGCGCCGAGGCCGACGGGGTCATCCTCAACTGGCTCAGCGCCGACGACGTGCCCCGCGCCCTCGCCGAGCTGGGTGAGCGCCGCGCCGGCTTCGAGGTCGCCGCCCGGATCTTCGTCTGCCCCACCGAGGACACCGCGTACGCCAGGGCGCTGGGCCGCCGGCTCATCACCAGCTACCTCACCGTCGGGGCGTACGCCGAATTCCACCGTTGGCTCGGCCGCGACGAGGCGCTCGCGCCGATGTGGGCGGCCTGGGCTGCCGGTGACCGGCGCGGTGCCAACGCGGCGGTGCCCGACGAGGTGGTCGACGCGCTGGTGCTGCACGGCTCACCGGAGCGGTGCCGCGCCGAGGTGCGCCGCTACGCCGACAACGGGGTGGACGTGCCGATCATCGCGCTGCTACCCACCCCCGAGGTCACCGCCGGCGGCGCGACCGCGCTGCTCGGCCTCATCGCCCGGTTGGGCACGACCGTCGTGGAGGCGTCCGCGTGAACCTCACCGACCGGATCGTGGTGGTCACCGGCGGGGCCGGCGGGATCGGCGCGGCGCTGTCGCGCCGGTTCGCCGCCGAGGGGGCCGCGGCCGTGGTGGTCGCCGACCTGGACGCCGACTCGGCCCGCGCGGTGGCCGAGGGCATCGGCCCGGTCGGGCACGGCCGCGCCCTCGACGTCACCGACGAGGAGCAGGTCCGCGCGCTGGTCGCCGACACCGAGCAGCAGTACGGCCGGATCGACCTGTTCTGCGCCAACGCGGGGGTGACCACCGGCGGGGGAGTGGAGGTCGACGACGCCGGCTGGGACCGCGCCTGGCGGGTCAACGTGCTGGCCCACGTCTACTCGGCCCGCGCGGTGCTGCCCGGCATGCTCGCCTGGGGCGGCGGGCACCTGCTGCACACCTGCTCGGCGGCGGGTGTGCTGACCGCGGTGGGCGACGCCGCGTACACCGCGACGAAGCACGCCTCGGTGGGGTTCGCGGAGTGGCTGGCCATCACCTACCGGGACCGGGGCATCCGGGTCAGCGCGCTCTGCCCGCAGGGGGTGGACACCCCGATGCTCGCCGACGGGCTCGCCGACGGTCACCTCGGCGCCCGGGTGGTCGCCGCGTCCGGCGCGGTGCTCACCCCGGACCAGGTCGCCGACGCGGCCATCGCCGGGCTGGCCGAGGAACGGTTCCTGATCCTGCCGCACCCCGAGGTCGCCGACTACGCGCGCCGCCGCGCCGAGGACCCGGACGGTTGGCAGGCCGGCATGCGCAAACTCGTCCGCCGGCTGACCGCCTGACGCGTCAGCGCACCGGAACGCGTCCGGTGGCCAGGAGATGCGCGCTCGAACTGATCAGCGCCGGTTCGCTGCTGTAGAGCCGGGCGAGGTCCAACGCCGCGGCGAAGACCACGTCCTGCGCCGGCCCGTTCGCCGCTGCCTCCGCTGCCGTCCAGGCTGGACCCTCCACCCCGTGTACGACGACGTCGGTCAGCCCCGCGGCCGAGAACTCGTCGGTGATCTCCTCGACCCGGTGGAAGTAGGCGTGGGTGAACCCGATTTTTGGATCGTTGACGCCGTCGGTGAGCAGCGCCCTGGCCTCGTCGAGCAGTCTCTCGTCGAGTCGTCCGGTGGCGGCGAAGTCCAGCGGGCCGGCGAACCGGGAGATGACGGCGGCCACGACGAGACCGCCGGGGCGGGTGACCCGGACCGCCTCGCGTAGGGCCTGTAGCCGGTCGGCGCGGCGTACCAGGTGGTAGAGCGGGCCCAGGAGCAGCGCGGCGTCGTACCCGTCGTCGGCGTCGGGAAGCGCCCGCGCGTCGGCCACCTGTGCCTCGACCGGAGGGTGCCCACTGGCGGCCTGCGCGACGTGGTTCGGCACCAGGTCGACGAGGCGTACCTCGTAGCCGGCGACGACGAGGGCGCGCGCGTACTCGCCGGTGCCGCCACCGATGTCCAGCACCCGGGCACCCGGACCGGGCAGGAGATCCCGCAGGAGCTGCATCGTGCGGATCCACTCCAGTCGCGCCTGCGGCCTGCGGGTGAGCCGCTGGTCCTCGCGGTAGCGCTGCGTGTAGTAGTCGACGATGTCGCTCGAATGCTGATCCACCCCCTGATGGTCATCGTCGCGGGTCCACACCGCCACCGTGTTTCCCCCTCCCCCCGGGGGCCTGCTGCCGGTGATCAAGAAGTTTGCGTCAGGAGTGGGTTCGCAGTTGACGCAAAGCTCTTGATCACCGCGGGGAGCGGCGGGGGCGGCGCAGGGGTCCGGGGTGCACGGACCAGAGCAGGCGGCGCCACCAGGGGCGGGCCGAGCGCAGGGTGGTCACGTAGGCGGTGGCCACCTCGGCAGCGCGAGCCGCCTGGTCGGGTGTTGCGGCGCCGGGGGCGAAGCCCACCTGATTGAGCAGGGCCGCCAGCTCGTCGACGGCCGCACCGGACGCGTCTGCCGCTGCTGTTCGTTGGACCTGGCCTCCCTGCCGGCCGCGGCGGTCGCCGAGCGGCGCGGCGGTGTCCGGATCGGCTGGCCCACCGACCACGTCACCTCGGCTTCGGCCGAGGCGGGCGTCGGCGAGGGTCTGCCGGGCGTGCCCGGCGACCTCGGTGGCGGCCAGGTCGTCCCCGACCGGTCTGCCGGCCAGCCGGAGCGCGTCGGTGACCTCCCGCCAGGCGCCGGCGATGCGCTGGCCGGGGTCGCCCCGCACGAGCCGACTGCGGGTCAGCGAGCGGCGCATCGTCAGCAGGGTGAGCAGGAGTGCCCCCACCACCAGCAGCAGACCGCCGCTGCCACCGGCGACCAGCACCGGAGTGGAGAGCCCGGCCGGGCCGGGCGGGGCGTCGGCGGCGGCCACCGGCTCCGGCGAGGCGCTCGGCTCCGTGGTCGGTGCCGGCGCCTCCGACGGCGGCGGGTCCTCCGGCGTCGGGCGGAAATCCTCCTCCACCGGTCTCGGCTCGTTGTCCGGGCGGGGCATCGGGTCGAACGGCACCCACCCCAGCCCGTCGAAGAGCACCTCCGGCCAGGCGTACGCGTCGCCGGCCAGCACCGGCCCCTGCCCGCTGGTCCGGAAGCCCACCACCACCCGGGTGGGCAGCCCGGAGAGCCGGCCGAGGACCGCGAACGCCGCCGCGAACTGCTCCGAGGTGCCCTCCTGCCCGCCGCCGTTGCGGGGCCCGAACAGGAAGAAACCCAGATTCGGGTACGCGTGCCCGCTCGGCGCGTCCGCCACCACCCGGTAGTGCTCGGCCAGGAACTGCTCGATCGCCGACGCCCGCGCGAACGGCGCGCCGTTCTCCTCGGCGAGCTGCGCGGCCAGTCGGCGCATCGGGTCGGGCACCCCGTCCGCGACCCGCAGCACCCGGGCCACCTCCTCCCCGGCGGGCACGTTGGCGGTGGGCAGCAGGTTCGACTCCGGGCGTTCCTCGGCGGAGGTCACCGTGTAGCGCAGCCCCGGCGTCAGCCCCTCGGGCCGGATCAGCGTCCCGCTCGCCGGGTCGTACGCCACCCGCGCCCCGCTGACCTCCCGGGGCGTCGCCACCGCGGGTAGCAGACCGCCGCTCAACTCCGCCACGCTGATCTGCTGTCGGACCGTCTGCACCGTGCTGTCCCGGGCCGGGGTCGCGGCCGGCAGGATCCGCCCAGCGTTGCGGTACGTCGCGCCGACCCGCCAGGTCACCCCGTCGTAGTCGCTGAGCACCGCCAACCGGATCCGCACACTGCGCGCGGTGTCCGCCGCCGGGTCAGCCTCCGGCGCGGCACCAGCGGTGCGTTCCGTGCTCACGTCGAGGAGCTTCTGCTCCGGGTGCAGCGCCCAGCCGGAGATCCGGACCAACGGGTTCTCGTCCAGCGTCTGCACCTGCGGCGGCTCCACGTACCGGCGCGGGTCCACCGGCCGGCCGTCGACCTGCTCGGCGACGACCGGGCCGAGCAGCGCGACCAGCCCGACCACCGCTGCCACCCCGAGCGCGGCGCTCATGGCCAGCCGCAGCCGCACCGCCGCGCGTACCCGAGGGGTCAGATCGGCGGTCGGATCGCCGCCGCTCGCCGCGGCTCGGGTGGGGGTCGCCAGGCCGACCGCCGCGACCGCGACGAACGCCAGCGTCGACCCGACCGCCGGTTCGGCGTTCGGGCCGACCACGTAGAGAGCGCCGACGTAGAGCCCCGCCGCCGGCAGGTAACCCAGCAGCACCCTGCCCGTGCGCAGCGCCACCTCCGCGCCGGCCAGCCCGGCCAGCCAGGCGGCGACGACCGGCACCAGCACCGTGTCCGGGGTGGGCTCCACCGGGATCATCGCGGTGAGCAACCGGGGGATGCCGTTGCGGGCGGCGTCCGTGGCGACCTCCAGCAGGCCGCCCGGCAGCTCGGCGCGGGTGGCGGCCAGTCGCAGCGACCACAGTGTCCAGCCGGCCATCGCGGCCACCGACACCGGCGCCACCAGCCAGGACGGCAACCGTCGGGCGGCCACGCTGACCAGCACCGAACCCGCCGCCGCGCCGATCACCAGCCAGGTCAGCAGACTGCCCGCGTACACCCGGCCGAGCACCACCCCGGCGAGCGCCGTCAGCCCGATCAGCGCCAGCGGCAGGACCGCCGCCCGCAGCACCCGCACGGCGCCCGTCACCACCGGCGCACCCCGTCCCACTCGGCGGCGAACTGCGCGCCGTCCGCCGCGTCGACGACCACCAGGCCGGCGGCGCCCGGCGGCGTCGGGTCGGCCGCGCCGAACACCCCGACCACCACCGACGGGTACGCCCCGCGCAGCGCCCCCACATGCCCCAGCTCGTCCCGGCCACCCGGCCCGGTCAGGAAGATCAGCGTGTCGCCGAGGCGGTCCTGCCGCAGCCGGGTGGTGGCCGCGCGCACCGCGTCAGCGTCGGCGGACAGGTCGGCGGCGGCGAGCCGATCCAGCGGCCCGAGCGCGGTCTCCCCGCCGGGCGGTTCCGCGTCCGCCGGGTCCGCCGCGACGAACAGCAACAGCACCGGCAGGTCGGCGCGGTGCGCGGCGGTGACGATCGACGCCGCCGCCTCACAGGCCGACTCGAACGACTCCGCCACCCCGCCGACCCGCTGCGGGTGCGCGGCGACGCGATTGTCCAGCAGGACGACCAGGCGCGGCAGGCTGGTGTCCACGTTCTCCCGCACCATCAGCTCACCCACCCGGGCGCTGGTGCGCCAGTGCACCCGGCGCAACTCGTCGCCGACCACGTACTCCCGCAGCGAGTCGAACGTGATCGACCCGTGCGGAACGCCGTCCACCCGGCCGTCGAGGCTGCGCCCCGCGCCGCGTGGCACCGCCGTCAGCGGATGGATCCGAGGATGCACCCAGACCGGCACCGCCGCGCCGTACGGGCGGGCCAGCGCCACCAACCCCAGCGGGTCGCGCCGGGTCACCCGCAGCGGACCGACCGGCACCACCCCACGACGGTCGGTCGGCACGTCGTAGCGGACCTCGGTGTCCCGGCCGGGCCGCAGGCGCAACACCGGCACCGGCACCGTCCGCTCCCCGCACCGGTCCTCGGCCAGCAGGTTCGCCGACCGCAGCCGCCCGGTGTTGCGCACTGTCACCGTCATGCTCGCCGGCTCCCCGCGGGCCACCCGGTCCGGGTCCGCGCGGCGGGTCACCGTCAACCGGGGCCGCCACGCCGCGACCAGCGCGGCGTAGCCGACGGCCGCGCCGGCCGCCGCGCCGAGCAACGTCAATTCGGGGTACGCGAACCGGAAACCCGCACCCAGCAGCAGCACGGCGGCGACGAGCAGCCCGACCCCACGGGCGGTGATCCCCATCGCGTTGCTGCCGGTCAGCCCTGCACCGGAGCGGGTTGCCCCGACGGCAACGGCACCGGCACCGAGGCGACGGCCTGGCGCAGCACCTCGGCAGGGGTCATCCCGCGTACCTGGGCGTCCGGGGTGAGCAGCAGCCGGTGCGCGAACACCGCCTCGGCGAGCGCCTTCAGATCCTCCGGCATGATCCAGCCCCGCCCGTCGATCAGCGCGTACGCGCACGCCGCGCGGGTCAACGCGATCACGCCCCGGGGGCTGACCCCGACGCGTACCTGCGGGTGGGTGCGGGTGGCCGCCGCCAACCGCACCGCGTACGCGTAGAGCGGCTCGGCGATGTGCACCCGGCGGGCCATCCGGACCATCTCGCCGACGGTGGCGGTGTCGGTGACCGGGGCGAGCGCCTCGGGGGACCGCACGGTCGCGCCGCGCAGCACCTCGACCTCGACCGCCTCGTCCGGGTACCCGACGGACAGCTTCACCAGGAACCGGTCCAACTGCGCCTCGGGCAGCCGGTAGGTGCCGTCCATCTCCACAGGGTTCTGGGTGGCCACCACCAGGAACGGCGACGGCACCGGGTGGCGCACCCCGTCCACAGTGACCGTCCGCTCCTCCATCACCTCCAGCAGCGCCGACTGGGTCTTCGGCGACGCCCGGTTGATCTCGTCGGCGATGACGATGTTGGCGAAGACCGGCCCCGGATGGAACTCGAAATCCCGGGTCGCCTGGTTGAAGATCGTCACGCCGGACACGTCCGAGGGGAGCAGATCGGGCGTGAACTGGATGCGCCGCCACTCGCCCTTCACCGTGGCGGCGATGGCCCGCGCCAGGGTCGTCTTACCGACCCCCGGCACGTCCTCCAGCAGCACATGACCCTGGGCGAAGAGCGCGGTCAGCGCCAGCCGCACCACTTGCGGCTTGCCGAGCACCACCGCGTTGACGTTCTCGGCCAGCCGGGCGGCCAGGGCGGCGAAACCCTGCACCTCCGGCTGGGTGAGCGGCTCGTGGGTGTTCACGGTCGGCGGTGCTCCTCGCCTGGTGGTTCAGCAGGTGGGCAGGGTGTTGATGTTGTCGCCGCCCTCCAGGTTGAGCCAGGCCCACGGGATGTAGTTCTTCCCCTTGTAGTTGATCTGCACCCACCAGGTGCTGCGCTTGTCACTGTTGTAGATGTAGGCGTAGACCTCTTCGCCCGACTTCTTGCAGTACGCCTGCAGCCGGGTGCCCGGGCTCGCCCAACCCACCTGCTGGTCGTTGTCCTGCCGGGTGACCGAGAAGATCTCGTTGCCGTTGCGGCCTTCCCGGTCCTGGTCACAGTACGTCGACTCGGGCCCGGACGCGCCGTTGCGGCAGGTCGCGATCCCGTACATCGGTTCCGTCTTCTGCGCCCGCGTCGCGGTGCCCTTACCGGCGGCGTTGGTGGCCGTCACCGTGAACGTGTAGTTCGTACCCGGCGTCAGACCCGCCATCGTGATGCTGGAGCACGCCCCGGCCTTCGCCGGCTCGCCCGCCGTGCTCAGCGAGCAGGTGGCCTGACCCCCACCCGCGTCCACTGTGAACGTCACCGTCGCCCCGGTGGCCGTCGACGACGAGCCGGTCACCGTGACCCGTGGCTCGGCCACCGTACGGGCGGTGGCGGTGGCCTCCGGGCCCGGCCCCGCCTCGTTGACCGCTTTCACCTTCACCGTGACGCTCTGGCCGTTGCCCAGCCCGGTGACTGTCGTGCGGGTGTCGGTCACCTCGCTGACCCGCCCACCCACGTCCACCAGGTACTTCGTCACCGGCCGCCCGTTGGCCTCAGCCGGCGCCCACTGCACCGTCACCGCACCCGGCTGGTTGGCGACAGTGCCGGCGCGCAGGTCGAGCGGCCGACCGGGCGCCGCGAACGGCACCACCGTGTTGCTGACCGGTGACGCCGCCGACCCGGCGCCCTTGCTGTTGACCGCCACCACGGTGAACGCGTACTGGGTGCCGTACTCCAGCTCACCGGCGGGCACCACCAGCTCCGTCTTGGTCGACTCGCCGGCCGGCGCGTTCGTGCCCGCCGAACTGGCCGTCACCGCGTACCTCGCGATGGTGTTGCCCTGCCCGTTCGCCGCCGGCCACTTCACCAGCACCGTGCCGTCCGGCCGCTCCTGCGCGGTGACGCTCGCCGGCGGGTCGGGCACCGCGGCGGTCGGCGTCACCGGGTTGCTGGTACGCGGCGGGCCGTCGCCCTTGGCGTTGACGGCGTGCACGGCGAACCGGTACGTCTCGCCGTTGGTCAGACCCTTGACCTCCACCGCACGCTGGTTGGCGCCCACCTCCAACCGCTGGTCGGCGCCCTGCACCACGTACTTGATGATCTCGGCGCCGTTGGCGGCGGCCGGCCGCCAGCTCACCCGCGCCTGGGCGTTGCCGGCGGCGGCGGTGACGCTGCGCGGCGCGCTGGGCTTGCCCACCCGGGGCTTCTTCGGCGGAGGCGGCGGCGGGGGGACCGGCGGCGGATCGCCGCCGAGCACGTCGTTGGCGTACTTGTTGACCTCGCGCACCTGGTGCTTGTCGTCCACCACCCGGGCGGTCGCCGAATCGGGGGAGTTGATGAACAGGTGGTTCTCCCGGACCTCCAGCTCCAGCGGCCCGTTGGCCCGCCCGCGGATGGTCTCGACCAGCTGACCGGCCGCGTCGAAGGAGTAGATGGTGCCGGTGGCCTCGTCGGCGCAGTAGAACCGGTTCGCCCAGGCCACCGCCGGGCTGAGCCGATCCCCCTCACCCGGCACGGTGAACGCGCTCTCCTGCCCACCGTCACCCACCAGCAGCACCCGCCGGTCGGCGGTCACCGTGACCGGCACCCGGGAACCGCTGGTGCGCGTGGGCAGCGCCGCCGGGCCGGACAGCGTCAGCGCCGTCGGGTGCACCTCACCGCCCTGCACCCGCACCAGCTTCCCGGCCGTCCGGTCGAGCACCGCCACCCCGTCGTCTAGGGCGGAGACCACCAGCTCGTGGCTGGCGTCGGCGACGTCGTACGACTCGACCTGCTGCGGGCTGAGCCCGGCGCCCGCGGACGCGGCCGACGCCGGCGCGGACGGCAGCTTGGCAGCGGTGATCGCCGAGACGGTGCCCTGGCTGGGCACCGCGATCCAGAGTCGACCCTTACCGTCGAAGGTGCCGCCGGTGATGCCCGGTGGATAGCGCACCGGCTCACCGACCGGGGTCAACGATCGCGGGTCGAGCTGCCGGACGATCCCCTGCACGGCGTCGACGATGAACGCCGCGTCCTCGTGCAGGGCCACACTCACACCCAGCCCGGGGGTGGTCCGGGTGGTCGCGCTGAGCTGGAGGGTGGCCAGGTCCAGGGAACTGACCTGCCCGGTCTGCAGGTCACGCAGGAGCAGCAGCCGGTCGGTCTGGGTGATCTGCATCGGGTGCTGCCGGGCGCCGGGAATCTCGGTCCGAGTGTCCACCCGGGCGGTGACCCCGTTGACCCGGGCCAGCTCGCTGCGTGCCGCGCTCCACAGCCAGGAACTCGCGTCGTAGTTGGCCACCGCGTTGTCCGCCGCACCCAACCCCAGGACGGTAAGCCCCATGGCGGCCAGCAGAGCGGCCACCGTGCCGACGGTCACCAGCCCGCCGCGCAGCCGGGACCGGGAGCGGGGAGCCTCGGTCGGTACGGCGTCGTCGATGCTGGCCACAGCCGGCTGCCTCCCTGAGTCGTGGCAGGTGGCGCGCCTCGCGGCGACCCCTCCCCTGAGCCGGGTGCCATCATATGGCGCTGGTGATGGCGGGGGAACCCGCACCGTCACCCCTGTGGATACCGAGCGTGTGCGTTGTGGACGTCCAGCTCAGCCCGGGTTCCGCTCGACCCGGCGCGGTTTCAGGTCGACTCGGCGCGGTTCCCGCGCGACTCAGCGCGGCGACGGTCGGCCCGACGGCTCCCCGCTCGACGTGGCTCTGCCCTCCCGCGCGGTGCACACCTGTCCCGAAGTCGCAAAGCTGTCAGTGGAGTAGACCGCCAACACGGTGAAACAGTGATCCACACGGGAGTTCAACCCGTTGACCGTGTAGCTGGTCCGGCCCGGGTCCACGGTGGCGATCACGCCCAGGGCCTGCCCGGCCCGGCCTGCGGCGACCATGAACGGCACCGCCCCGCCGGTCGGGTCCGTCCAGGTCAACGTGATCGTGGTCGAATCGTCCCGCAGCTTCAGGTCGCCCGGAGCAGGCCCGGCCGCCGTCGGCGCCGACGCCGCCGATGGCGCGGTCCCGGTCGGCGGCGGGTCGTCGCGGGTCAGCACCACCGCACCCAGGCCCACCACCGCCACCACGGCCACCCCGGCCGCCACGACCGCGCCGATCAACGCCGCCCGGTTGCGGCCCGTCGACCCCCCTTCATCGGCGTACGCCGGCCGGTAGGCGTCCGGCACCGGGTGGTACTGCTGGCCCGGGTACGGCGCCTGGTGCTGGTGCTGGTCCTGGATCGGGTACGGCGCCTGGGCCGGTTGATGGTGGTACTGCTGCACCGGTGTCGGTGCGGCAGTCGGAGCCGGATCGGTGCCCGGTGACCAGGCCGGCTGCGCACCGGGGCTCGGGCGCGCGGCGATCGGGCTTGCCTGAGCGATGTTCGGGTTCGTCTGGGCGGTGCTCGGGTTCGCCTGGCCGGCGGTGAGGCTCGCCTGGGCGGTGGCGGGGTTCGCCTGCGCGGTGGTGAGGCTCGCCTGTGCCGCGGTGGGGTTCGCCTGTGCGGCGGTCTGCGTGGCGGCGGGCCAGCCCGGACTGGCCCCGGCCGGGCCGCGATCCGACGGCACGGCCGGCAACACCACGGTCTGGTCGGTCAGCGCGCTACCGGACAGCCGGGTCGGCGTCACCGGGGCGTCGAGAATGCCCAGCCCGGAGTCACCGTCCGCACCGGTGCCGCTCGCCTCCATCATGGTCTGCCCAGCGGCCGTGCCCTGCCCAGCGGCCGTGCCCTGCCCAGCGGCCGTGTCCTGCCTAGCGGCCGTGTCCTGCCTAGCGGCCGTGTCCTGCCCAGTGGTGTTGGGCTGCGCGGGGGCCGTGGTCTCGGCGGAGGTTGTGGTCGGGGCGGTGGGGTCGGCAGCTGGAGTTGGCAGGGGCTGTGATGGAGCGGTGCTGCTCCAGGGCGGTGCGGTCAACCCCCAGGGCGGCACGGGTGGAGCGCTCACCGGAGGTGCAGAGACGGGTGGTCCGTAGGGCGGCCCGGAGACAGGCAGCCCGTAGTCGGGTGGTGCGGACACCGGGTAGCTGTGCCCGGGTGGTGCGGACACCGGGTAGGCATGGCCGGGTGGTGCGGACACCGGGTAGGCATGGCCGGGCGGTGCGGACACCTGATGGGCCTGCCCGGGCGGTGCGGACACCGGATAGGTCTGCCCGGGCGGTGCGGAGACGGGTGGATCGTAGCCTGGTGGTGCGGACACCGGGTGGGCGTAGCCGGGTGGTGCGGAGACGGGGTATGGCTGGGCTGGTGGTCCGGAGATCGGGTACAGCGGGCTGGGTGGCGCCGAGATCGGGTGCGGGGTCACCGGCGGTGCGCTGATGGGCTGGGCCGGTGGTCCGCTCATCGGGTACGGCGGCCCCGGATGCTCACCGGCCGGGCTGGGCCTAACCGATGAGGTCGCCTGGGCGCCGGACACTTGGTGCGATTCGCTCGGGCCGGTTGGCTGGGCGGCGGCTCGGGCGGCCTCTTCGGCGAGCAGTGGCTCGATCTGCCGTACCCGGATGGTGGGGTTGTCCCAGCGAGGTGCCGGCGCTGCCGGCGGCGCGGGTGGGGCCGGCGGCGGGGGTGGCACGTCGACCACCGGCGGGGTCGGCTGGTCACCCACTCGCTGACGTGGTGCCACAGGTGGCCCGGGCGGCGGTCGGTGTGGTGGCCGCTGCCCGGCCGGCGTTGTCGACGGACCTTCAGAATTCGGCCGGGGCATCGGGCCGACCGGCGGCCGGGACAGATGCTCGTCGGCGTGTTGGACCGGCGGTAGCGCTTTCGTGGGGAACTGCCCACCGGCGCATGAGCCGAGCGACATCGCGGTCGCTGACGGTTGCTCGTCACCGCGCGGGTGTGGCGGCATCGGAGGTCTGGGTGCGGCCGTCGGCGGGCCGGGCTGCGCCGGCGCGATCGTGGAAGCTGCCGGCTGAACGGGCGCGGACCGAGGCGCGGGGACCGGTGCCGCAGTGGCGTTGCCGGGCGACGTGGGTGCGCGTACCGCCGGAGGGGTTGGTGGGGGCGTGGCCGGCGGTTGCGGCGGCGCCCAGGGTGAGACGGCGGCCGGCGGGCCGCCCGCGGAGGGCCGCATCGCGGCGAGGGTCGCCAGCGACAGGGTCGGACCGGTGAGCGCCGAGCGGGCACCCGGCTCGCTCACCAGGGTGACCGGGGCCGGACCGGGCGTCGACGCGGAGTGCTGCTCGCCCGGCGTCGACGCGGGTGGGCCGAGGTAGTCGCGGGCGGCGCGTACCGCCGGGTGGTTCTCCCCGAGCGCGGCGGGCCCGGCGGTGGCGACGCGGGTGTAGTTGCGGCGGGCCTCGTGTCGGTTGCCCAATTCCTCCGCTACCTCCGCGAGCTCGAAGGCGAGCGCGAGCATCAGCGGGTCGGAGTGCTCCCAACGCCGCTCGCCCGCCGCGAACGCCTCCTCCAACACCCGGCGCGCGGCGAGCGGGTCGTCCCCCTCCCGGTGCAGTCGAGCCAGCACATGCGCGGTGTGCAGCACCTCGGGATGATCGCCACCGTACGGCGGGGGAGCGGATTCGACGGCCTCCGCGAGCAGTTGCCGGGCGGCGCTGAGATCGCCCGCGGCGCGCAGGGCGAGGGCTCGGTGCTGGGCGGCTGCGAAGGGGGAGGGATGGGACACGTGGCAATGCTGCCGTCAGAGGGCCGCCGGACGCTACCCGGACCCGCACCGACGGTGTGTCGCCGCGGCCGTTTTCAGGTGACTTGAGCAGCGGCGGAAGCGCCGGGGGAGAGGCGCCGGAAGGCGATGTGCATGATCCACGAGCGGCGTGTACAGTAACTCCCCGTGCGGCCCGCCGTGCCGACCACCGGATGGAAAGATCATCTGGTCGGCGAGGTAGGCTGAACGTGTAGGTCCGGGTGGCGGAATGGCAGACGCGCTAGCTTGAGGTGCTAGTGCCCGTATAGGGCGTGGGGGTTCAAGTCCCCCCTCGGACACCACTTCTCGTGGATATCCACGCGAGATCAACTCCCCTCGCGTGGGGACGAGAACCGGTACGTTGCATCTGTGCACCCAGCCGCCGGGAGTGGCTTCTCCCTGCGCTGACACCGCTGTGTCCGCCCTGGCGGGGTCCTAGGTGAGTCCCGGCCGCCCGCGTCCCCGCCAGCCCGACGAGCAGCTCGTCGAGGCCCTCGTGCCAACCCCGCTGCCCGTCGCGGTACCGGAGCCGGCACCGCTGCCGACGTTGCCCACGCCCGCCGCCCCCAGTGGCGATGGCCGCCTGCTGTTCGACGTGGCGCGCCCCGACGCCGCCGGCCGCGTCACTGCTCGTGCGCTGCTGCGGGCGTTGGGCTGGACACCGGGCCTCACCCTGCACGTCGACGTCGTGACCGGCGCAATCCTGATCACCCCGGCCGCCGAAGGCGCGCACACCGTGGGCACCCGCGAAGAGCTGCCCCTACCGGCCGCCGCCCGACACCTGTGCGGCATCGCTCCCGGCGAACCCGTGCTTCTGGCTGCCCTGCCCCACCAGAACCGCATTGTCGCGCACCCCTCAAACACCATCGCGGCGGTCCTGGCCGACCTGCACGCCCGCATCCTCGGAGAGCCCTCATGACCACGGATCCCGATCGTGTCGCCACGGCACGGGCGCTGCTCAAGCACCTGGGCGTTACTGCCGCCGACCTCACCGACAGTAACCGGCCCGCCGTGCCGACAGTCGCCGAGTACCTTCCTGTTGTGGTCGCGGCGGCGAGCCCGGCCACCCGACGCACCTACGGCAGCTCTTGGCGACGAATGGCCGCCGCCTACGGCGATCGGCGCATCGACGCAGTGCGGGCCAGCGACATCGAAGCCCTCATGCGCCAGGCCGCCGCAGGCGCCCGCCCTCGCCGCAACTCCCGAAACGGCCGGCACGCCGGTGAACATCTCATCGCCGCCGCCCGCGCCTTCTACAACCGCGCCATCGCCGACGGCTACCTGACCATCATGGACAGCCCCGCCCACAAGGTCCGCAAACCTCGGCGGCTGCCCAACACCCGCCGCGCCCTCACCCCCGGCGAACTGGCCGACATCAACGCCGCCGCCCGCAGCGGCGGCCACGACATCGTGCTCGACGCACTACTGCTGCGCCTGCACACCGAAACGGCCTGCCGACGCTGCGGCGCTCTCGCGCTACGCCTGATCGACCTGGACACCGACCACGCGCTGATCCGCCTGCGCGAAAAGGGCGGCACGCAACGCTGGCAGCCCATCACACCGATGCTCGCCAGCCGACTGAACGACCACGCCCGAGCCCGCGGCGCCGTCCTCCCGACCGATGCGCTGCTGCGCTACCGCAACGGCCAACCTGCCACTTATCGGCGCTACGACCTGATGTGGAAACGCATCGGCCGGCAGTTGCCGTGGGTCGCCGTCCAGGGCATCTCCATCCATTGGCTGCGCCACACCACCCTCACCTGGGTCGAGCGGCACTTCGGCTACGCCGTCGCCCGCGCCTACGCCGGGCACACCGACAGCAGCGGACCCGCTACCACCACCTACATCAAAGCCGACCTGCACGCCGTCGCTACCGCGCTGGCTGCCCTCACCGGTCAGCCACACCCGCTGGCTGTACCTGAGAGCGAGCAGCGGTTCCCCGCCCAGGATGCGGAGGATGGGAGCGGCCGCATACCGCGTCGGAATCCACCGCTAGACGGGTCTTAAAGCGCCGTCGCGATCGCCGGTGCTGGCGGGCAACGGTGCCATGGGCGGCAGCAGGTGGCCGATCCCCGCAGCGACGACCCACTGGGCCGCTGGCTGTTCCAGTAGCCATGGAGCGCGCAGTAGGGATTGCCGTAACCCGCTGCGGTCTTGCACCTGCACAGGTTCCTGCCGCAGCCCGCGACGCCACTGGCCGTCAGGCCCCCAGTGCCGATCCGACGGGTCGTCGAGAACCGCGACGAAGGCGCGGACAAGGCCGGGCCAGCTCGGCGTGCCCCACCAATGGCGGCACGCCAGCCCACCGTGGGTTGCGGCCCGCCAGGCCGCATACCGCCCACCCCGTTTCTCCGCCGTGGTCGCCCAAGCGCCCAAAGTGCCCGCTACGTGCTTGTCGTAGTCTGCTAGTACTCCAGCAGGAGATCCGTTTCAGGGTTCTGTGAGGGCTTGCCGTGCATAGTGGCTGATCTTGGCTTGTCCTTGGTGCCGACGTCGGTAGATGGACCAGGCGATGACGTCGGCGATGCGTCGCGCGGGTTCGATGACCAGGGCGTGGAACAGGCGGCGTAGTTCGTTGACGGTGATGGCGATCAGGCCATCCGGGCTGGTGGTGCTGGTCGCTCTTGCTGCGGCGAGGAACGCGTGGGCAGCGATGACCAGGGTGGTCCAGCGGTGCCAGGCTTTCCATCGGCGGTGTTGGTGCTGGTCCAGACCGAGACCGGTTTTGGTGGCTTGGAAGGATTCCTCGATGCTCCACCGCTTGCCGGCGACGGCGACCAAATGCTGCAGCGGGACAAGGTCGGGTGACCAGCAGCGGTAGAACGCCCACTCCCCGGTGGTGCGGTTGCGGCGGATCAGCAGCCAGTGATTGCCTTGATGTTGGTCGGCGGCTCGGGGCAGGGCGATGAACGCCCAGTCGTAGTAGCGGTGTCCCTTTGCCCCGGCGCCGGCGGAGATCCGCTGCCACGCCCGTTTCGGCAGGCCGGCGGCGATCTGGTCGGCCCGTTGAATACCGAGGCCGGTCGGCACGCGGTGCGAGCAGGCGACCGCGAGGACGTAGCCAAGCTGATGCCCGCGAAGGGCTGCGGCCAACTGCGGGTCACCGCCGTATGCCTCGTCGCCGGCGACCCACCGGCAGGGCAACCCGCCGGCCACGGCTGTTTCGATGAGGCCGCGCGCCAGCTGCGGTTTCGTCGCGAAGGCGACGGTGTCGGGCACCCCCGCTTCGGCGCGTCGCTCAGGGTCCTCGGTCCAGGATTTCGGTAGGTAGAGAGCCACGTCGACCAAGGTGTGCCCGAGTGGTGAGGCATAGGACAGGTGCACCGCGAGCTGGCAATTCTCGATCTTCCCGGCGGTGCCGGAATACTGCCGTTGCACCCCGACGGTGTGGGTGCCCTTCTTCAGGTCCCCGGTCTCGTCGACCAGCAGCACTCCGTCCGGGTGCCCGAGGTTCGCCGCGACGAAGTCCCGCACGTCGGCACGGACGGCAACGTCGTCCCAGCTTGACCGGCTGATCAGGTCCTGCATGCCGCCCGGCCCGACGTCACCGGCGTGTTCCGCGATCGTCCAACAGTTCTTCGCCGGCAACGGCGCAAGCAGCCCGGCCACGAAGTCCCGGACCCGTCGCCGAGGTTCAGGCCGGTAGAACCGCGACGCGACCACGTCCATCAACTCGCTGAACAGCTCAGACCATCGCTGAACGTCTACTCTGTAAGCGGCAGCCACCGCCGCATCTCTTGAGGTCCACACAACCCGTGAGACTCGACGGTGGCTGCTCGCTGTTCACGGACAAAACCACACGCCATCACAGGCCCGAACGGATCTCCTGCTGGAGTACTAGGTCGCCACCGGCGATCTCGACGAGCCGGAAACCACCCGGCAGCAGACGCTGCGGATTGACTAACCAGCGCCATATCCGCACGGCCAGCCAGTCCCAATCGTCCACGCTGACGTCGTCGAGCTGTCCGGCGTCGGCGTCTGCCGGCAGTCCCACCTCATAACGCCAGCGCCGGACAATCTGCCGGATCCGCCAACTCGTATGCGCGTTGATACGGAGCATGTCACCGTCGCTGAGGGGGCCATCCCCGGCATGCCAGTCCTCAACAGGGCTATTGCGCCACGCGTTGTTGACCACACCGACCGCCGCGAGATCCAGAACCGCTGCCGCACGGTCGGGCTCGATCCCCACCTGATGGGCGAGCATGCCGCGCAGGAGCTCATCCTCGCGCTGCGGTGTCATCGCATCATCGTTACTACGGCCAGCGGCGTTCCCCATGAACGCCGAGAATGCCAGGTCGTAGGCGGCCGGGCCAGTGTGTGCTCGATCGGGGCAGCCGCGTAGCTTCCGCGGAAGCAACGCGCCCTGGATTTTTCGGCGCGACGGTTCCGCTCGAGCCGGCCGGTGCGGCAGCAGACGATTCGTCAAACCGCCTGCGACTGCGGATGTATAGCCGCACCGGTTTGGTCGCCATGCGCGCCGAGCAGCTCGATTCAGGGTTGTATCAGGCCGCACACCATGACGAACGCGCCACCCTGATCCGGCCGATCAGCGTGAATTAGCCTCCTTGGAGTGCATCGCCGACCGCCGGGATGGCTGCGCTACCCCGCTACGCGGAACTGACGCAACCAGGCAATGTTGGTGTCCCCGGTGGTGGCGACGAGGCCTGCGCACAACCAGGTCATGGCGGGGAACAGGTGGATGCCTAACAGATCGGATAGGTCGTTGAAGGTCGGCTCCTGTACACCGGAGCGGTCGGCGAGCATGGCTTGGCCTTCCGGGTGCCCGGCGAGGCCGGAGATGATGGCGGCGGGCCCAACGCATGCGGCGCCATATTCGTTGCCGAGCCAATTGACGGCTGCGGTGATCTGATCAGCGGTGACGCCGTTGTCACGCATGTTGACGAGGTAGCCCATGGCGCGTCCTATCAGCAGGGCGATCAGCCGGCCGCCCTCGTCGGCGTCCTGCAGTTGGGTGAGCGAGGTGATGATGTCGAGGGGGATGTCCGGCTGGTCGTATTCGAGGAGAGCTGCAACTATCTGTTCGCAGATGTCGTCTGCTTCCAGATTGAAGTCGGCCTCATCGGTCTCACCGTCGCCTGTAAAGGCCTCGTTGGCGGCGAAAGCGGCGAGCAGGACGGCGGGATCGTTGTGTACACCGTCGCTGGCGGCCTGCTCGACCGCCGCGGCGAGATCGGCACCCGCCCAGGCGCGCGCGAACTCTTGAGCTCTGCTCATGGCGCTGTCATTGGTGGTCAGCCGTTCGAAAAAGGTGCCGGCCATGCCTTGCAGCACCGCGCGAACCGGGGAGGCATCGCTGTAGCCGCTGGTGGCGGCGTTGGGCAGACGTTCGATAAGCGACGTCGCGTAGTTGGGGTCGGTAGTCGCCATATGCAACGAGGTCACGGCGGCGCCGACTCGCAGCTTGCGCAGTTGCTCGGTGGTGTCGACGACCGTGACGGGATGGGTGCTCAGGTAGCGGGCGACGGCGTTGTCCCACTCGCGGCGGTCACGGTCACTGCGGAAGCTGCCGTCGAGCGCGGGCAGTAGACCGTCGGTGTGCTGGGTGGCGTAGATCAAGGCCGGAGAGATGTTGAGAGCTTCCAGCTTGGCCACGGTGGCGCGTTCGAGATCCACGGGGTTCACCGCGACCGGGTCGTCGCTGTCGCTGTCGCTGTCGCTGTCGCTGTCGCTGTCGCTGTCGCTGTCGCTGTCGGGGTCGAAGAGCAGAGGTTCGTCGGGTGCGGGTGGTCGGCCGAAGCGCTCTTCGAAGCGTTGCCGCTGCACCTGTAGCAACGCGGCGGCACCTTCACTGAGCCGCAGGACCGTGTGGTCGCGGGTGTTGACTTCGGCGAATCCCAGTCGGAACGCAATCGGGGGGAGCGCCAGTCCGGGGCTGCTGTGCCAGGCCCGATCGCCTGCCCGTACCGCGTTGGTGAACGCCGGTAGACCGTAGAGCCGAGCCAGGATCTGCGACGAGGTCAGGCCCTGCTCGGTGGCGTGGCGGATGGTGTCGACCACCGGGATCAACGGTGAATCGTCGGCAAGCCCTCTGCGCCCAGGCCTCAGCACGCTCTGGCATCTCCTGCAATACCTCATCGTCGCGGGTGACCAGCGTCATGTACAACGCCGGGAGCAGCACGCCTGCCTCGTCGGCGGCGTTCAGCCCGGACCTGCGCAGCAGCCACACCCCTTCGCGTAGGGCGTCGGCGGCTGTGCAGTCGTCCGCGACAGCAAAATCCGACTCTGTGGACCGCCAGAATTGGCCGACCAGCTCATCGGCGGCGGGCGTGGCACCTGGCAGCACCGCCCTGGTAGAAGGTCCTGCGGCGATGCGGGAATCGGCCAGCGCCGTTTCCGGCAGCAGCGTGCGCGGGAGCTTTCGCTGGTCGAGGCGGGCGTCCTCAACTCGACCGGCGATGACCAGCATAAGCTCGCCGTCGCCGATCGGCCGGTCGAACTCGTCACTGGTGTGCACGCTGAGCCGAACGAAGTCCACGATGCCTTTGCCGTGCACGGTGCCCTGCAGCAGTTCCAGCCAGCGGTCACGGGCATTGGCGAACTCGTACATGCTCGCGAACATCTTCGGAAACGCGGTGCCGAGAAAGAGGGCGTCCAAGGGGTCGAGTAGGTCATACCAGTCAGGGCCGCTGTCCTCGAACTGCGCCAGCCCGAGCGTGCCGTATCCCAGCGCGTACGCGCCGGCCAGGCTCATCCGACCGGGCTCGTTGAACCGGGCCAGACGGGCCACCGCAGCCTCGCCGTCGGCGCGGGCTTGTGCGAACACGGCATCTGCTGTGCCGGAGGTCATGACGGTCTCCCAAAGCGGTGAAGTAATGCTGCGGCGCGCGCGGGTTTACGCGCTGAGGCTTCGGCGGCGTACCCGCACGGTGAAGCGGTCGCCGCTGCCGCTCCACCCGGAGGAGGTGGCCACGTCCCAGCCCCGCTGGGCGCGCATCTGATCGGCGAACGCGCGCAGGTCCCGGATGGCGCAGCCGCACTCGAAATGCACGACCACGTAGATGTAGGTGCCATGGCCGTTCGAGTCCAGGTCGGCGGGCTGCCAGCGGATCTGATGCTCATGCTCGGCGAGGCCAGTGCGCTCTTGGTCGTGAACTATCCCGACTGCACGGGCGTACGCGTCGAGGTCGTCGATCGCGAACAGGTCGCTGGAGTAGGTGCCAGGCCAGACCGCGAACAACCGCGACGTGCCTTCCACCGCACGCTCGTAGGCCTGCACGTCTATGCCTTGCGACACGCTGCCGTCGCTGCTGACCTCGATGAAGCATGTCGTGGGTAGGCCGTACGGGAAGTCCTTGCCCGCCGCTGCTGCATTACGCGGCTTAAGTGCGATCAACCCACGCACCAGAACGGGTCTGGGCCTGGTCACGATGGCGCCGACGACGCCAACACCAAGCCCGAACCTGCCACTACCGACCACACGGCTACCCCTGACCAACTGCCGCCGCGGCACGACGAGGGCGCGGATAGGGGGGCGAGCCAAGGTGCCCGCTGGGGTGGGGCCCGCAGCAGGAAGATCGCACCGCCGACCCTCGTTGGACGGGGGGCGAACCAGGCACCGCTCTCACGAGGATCGGGCGCCGAACGACGTCTGTCAATAGATGTTGGATTATGTGCTGCTTAGTACTCCAACGTCACATGGCTTGTCTGCGTTGGTAGTGGGCTCGGCGGGCTCGGGCTTGGGATGTTCGTCGCCAGATCGACCAGTGCAGGGTGTGC